>CAVHIX010000006.1:16775-22583 GCA_963636135.1 Anaerovoracaceae bacterium | reverse complement strand
AAGTCAGGAAGCAAAATAACATTCTAATTTAAAACACGAATGGGGGAAAGTTCCCCCATTTTTTTATTTTGCAACGAATTCAGTTATATATTTATAGAGAAAATCTGCTGTGCCTTCGATACCTAATTTGCTCATATTTACAGTCAAATCGTAAGATGAAGCCAGGCCCCATTTTGATTTACAAAAGGCATTATGATAAGCAGCTCGAGTTTTGTCGTGGCGTTCAATCGCATTTTCGGCTTCTTTTTTAGAAAAATTTCTGTGTGCCATAACCTGCGCGATTTTGTCTTCTTTTTCAGCAGTAATAAAAATTGAAATAGTTTCTGAAAGGCCTTTAAAAATCTCATCAGAACAGCGACCAATTACAACAAAAGAATCTCCATCAGCAGCTTTTGATTTTAAAAGTGCAAATTGCAAATCGGCAACATTTTCCGCAGGATTATTCGAATATCCACGAACCGTACGAGAAAAAAAGTTGTGCTTCGGTTTTTCGTCGTATTCATAAAGTTCATTTACATTAGTATTATTGATTTTTGCAACTTCTTCTAGAATATTTCTATCGTAAAGTTCAAGGCCCAATTTTTTTGCAAGAATTTGACCAATTTCATGTCCGCGGCTTCCATATTCTCGACCAATTGAAATAATTAATTGTTTTTCCATAAATCACTCCTACAGATAGCGAATAAAAATAATTCCCGTACAGATTGCCAAAACGATTACAGTTGCAAACGCACTAACTTTACAATATTTTCCCCAGCCAATAGGATGCCCGGCTTTTGCAACCATTGAAGTTCCAACAACATTTGCACTAGCACCGATTGGAGTTGCAGAACCACCAATATCTGTTCCCATTGCAAGAGCGTATCCCATAACCGGAAGACTTACGCCCGTTGTAGCCGCCAAAGACTGAATAATCGGAACCATTGTTGCCGCAAACGGAATATTATCAATAAATGCAGAAGCGATTGCCGAAATCCAGATAATAATTGCAAGCATAAGATAAGGATTTCCACCAGAAATTTTCTGAATAAAATCTGCAATTAAAATTAAAATTTTTGTCTGTTCAAGGCCACCTACAACCACAAAAAGTCCGATAAAGAAAATCAAAGTTGTATAATCAACCTTTTTTAAAACTTCAAGAACATGTTTTCCGGCACAGATTAAAGTTAAAACTGCAATTACAACTCCAATCGTTGCAACAGATAAATGCGTATTAGAATGAGTTACAAGCAAGGCCACAGCGATTAAAAAAATCACCGTACTCATTATAAATCCTTTTTTGTCCGTAATTGCTTCTGACGGCGACGGGAAATTTGAAACATCAACTTCTTCTGTACAAACCAAAGATTTCCTACAAGTCAGATAAAAATACAAAATTGAAACTACAAGGCTAATTCCTGCCATAAATCCTGTATTTGTAACAAAATCCATAAACGAAAGATTAATACTCGTTCCAATGATGATATTCGGCGGATCACCACACATTGTAGCCGAGCCCCCAAGATTTGCACAAAAGATTTCAGCTAAAACCATACTAACCGGATTAAATTTCAGCATTTTAGAAAGTTCAACTGTAACTGCCGCAAGGAACAAAATTACCGTAATCGAATCGATAAACATTGCGAGCACAAACGAAACAACCATAAAAGTAATAAAAATCGGAATAACCTTATATTTAACAGCTTTTGCAAGGCACATACAAAGCCATCGGAAAAATCCAACGCGGGCCATTCCTTCAACCATTACCATCATTCCGGCAATAAAAAGAATTGTAGCCCAGTTTACGCCACTAGATTCCGATTCCCCAACCGAATACCAAAAATCAAGTTTAAAAATACCATGAATATTTAAAGTTTCTTTTAACGCATTCAACGGATTGTAATTTTGACCGAAAAATAGATTATCAATATTCATTCCGAGTGCAAAAACTAAAATCATAGTTAAAACTGCAGCAGCAACTGTAACCCATTGACGAGGCAATAGTTCAGTAATAATCAAAAAGAACATTACCAAAAAGATTGCAACTGAAAAAATTTGAGCAACCATAAAACATCAACCTAAAATAAAATTTTTGTTAGAATTATAATGGTAAAAACCTTTTTTTTCAAATATAGATAACGAAAAGTTATCCTTCAACTTTATAACAAGAAAATTATTCCGGGCATAAAAAAAGACGCACTTTAATAAAAAAGTACGTCTTTCTTAATTAAATATTTATCTTTTATTTTGCAAGATATTCATTCATTGCAGCGGCAGCTTTTCGGCCTTCACCCATAGCAAGAATTACAGTTGCGGCACCCAAAACGATGTCTCCACCAGCCCAAACTTTTGCCTTGCTTGTAGCCTGATTTTCGTCTACGGCAATATGGCCTTTTGAATCCTGATTTAAACCAGGTGTTGTTTTTACCAAAAGCGGATTTGAACCATTACCAAGAGCAACAATCATTGCATCACAAGCGATTTCATGTTCACTTCCAGGAATTGCAACTGGACTTCTTCTACCAGAAGCATCTGGTTCGCCAAGTTCGTAAGACAAAACTTTTACGCCGCGAACATGACCGTCTTCTGTTCCTAAAACTTCAACTGGATTTTCGAGGAAGCGGAAGTTTACGCCTTCTTCTTCAGCGTGAGCAATTTCTTCCAAACGAGCAGGCATTTCTTTTCGTGTTCGGCGGTAAACAATGTCAACTTCTTCTGCACCCAAACGGAATGCCATTCGGGCTGCATCCATTGCAACGTTTCCGGCACCACAAACTACAACATGCTTTGCTTCGTAAATTGGAGTTGCAGCGTGTTCTTTGTCGTAACCTTTCATCAAATTGGCACGAGTTAAATATTCGTTTGCACTAAAGACACCGATTAAATTTTCACCAGGAATCTTCATAAACTTTGGAAGACCAGCACCTGTTCCAACAAAAGCAGCATCAAATCCTTTTTCGCTTAAAAGCTGATCGAGCGTATCTGTTCGGCCAACCAAGAAGTTACATTCAAACTTAACGCCCATCTTTTTAAGGTTATCAATTTCATTCTGAACAATTGCTTTTGGCAAACGGAATTCTGGAATTCCGTACATCATTACGCCACCAGCTTTATGGAATGCTTCAAAAACAGTAACTTCATGACCTGCACGAGCACAATCTGCGGCAACTGTAAGACCAGCTGGGCCTGCACCAATGACTGCAACTTTTTTTCCAGTCTTTGCAGCGATTGTTGGCATTGTAACTTTGTTATTTTCGCGTTCCCAATCGGCAACAAATCGTTCCAAACGACCGATTGAAACAGCTTTTTCTGCAGATTTATAAACTTTTCCTACAGTACACTGACCCTGACACTGTTTTTCCTGTGGACAAACACGACCACAAATTGCAGGTAAGAGCGAAGTTTCTTTAATTGTATCAACAGCACCCTTAAAATCTTTTTGAGCAATTTTTGCAATAAACTGTGGGATTTTTACTCCAACCGGACAACCGTTAATACAAGGCATATTTTTACACTGTAAACAGCGGTTTGCTTCTGTAACGGCCTGTGCTTCTGTGTAACCTAAAGCAACTTCTGCCATCTGACGAGCACGTTCTTTTGGTTCACGGCTAGGCATTTCCTGCTGAAGAATTGCCATTCTATCTTTATTTGTAAGTTCTTTTCCTTCGATTTTTGAAAGTTCGTCTTTTGCGATTTTATCTAATTCTTCTATAGTTTTATGTGCCATACTATTCCCTTTTATAAATTATTTTGCAAGAGCATCAGCCTGAGCCTGCATCTTACATTTGTGGAAATCTTCTGTTTCACGTTCTTTAAAAGATTTCATACGCATCATCATATTGTCCCAGTCAACCTGGTGAGCATCAAATTCAGGGCCGTCAACGCAAACGAATTTTGTTTCGCCACCGATAGAAACTCGACATCCACCGCACATTCCAGTTCCGTCAATCATAATTGTGTTTAAAGAAACTGTTGTTGGAACATTAAAAGGTTTTGTAGTCAAAGCACAGAATTTCATCATAATTGGAGGGCCAATTGCAATAACTTCTGCTGGAGGAGTCTGAGATTCACACATTTCTTTTAAGGGAACGGTAGAAACACCCTGACGACCTGCAGAACCATCATCGGTCATAATGATAACTTCGTCGGCAATTGCCTTCATTTCGTCTACATAAATCAACAAATCTTTTGTTCGGGCAGCAATTACAACAATTACTTTGTTTCCAACAGCTTTATGAGCCTGAACAATCGGATAACAAGGAGCAACACCAAAACCACCGCCAACTACAACAATCGGACCATCCTTTTTTTCTATAACAGAAGGATTTCCAAGAGGACCAAGCAAAGCAGCGAGTTCATCTCCTACATTTTTTAATGAAAGTTTGTAAGTTGTAGCACCTACAGCCTGAAAGGCAAGGGCAATCCAACCTTCATCAGCATTTGCATCTGCGATAGTAAGTGGAATTCTTTCGCCAAATTCAGCATCCACCTGCAAAATAATAAATTGTCCGGCCTTACGGTTGCGAGCGATTTCCGGTGCTTCAACCTTCATGTACCAAGTTGCGGATGCTTCCGACAGCTTACGTTTTTCAAGAATCTTAAACATACTAATCCTCAATTTTTAAATTTATAATTGAATTTTTATTTTATAACCTTTTGTTCTATATTTCAATGACAAAAAAGCCAAAAATGTCATTGTTAGCAACGGCTTACCAACCAAATTTTAGGCCCAATCCACCAACAAAACCTGTTCCCGTAAAGCTGTGTACAAAATTTGACGCCTGCATTCCGACTAAAAAATCTAGTTCAACGGCCCTAAAATTGAACTGAAGTTCAAATGCATTCGTAAAAACCTGATTTTTATAAATATGCGAAAAATTAAATCCAAAAATCTTAATCAAAAGAATGTCAACATGCGCTTCGTATTCAACATAACTTGTTGCATTAGAAGAAAATGGCTCTCTACAACCGTAACCAACCAATCCACGGAAAGTACACCATGTTCCGAACGGCCGCCAGGCTACATTTACCCCCGTATGCAAAGGACGATTCAAATTGATTTTATCAGAAAAGCCTTCAGAAAAATCCCAGTCAGTTGAAATTTCAGTTTCTGATTTTCCAGTTACAATTGAAAGAAGTTCCGTATCCGCAAAAGAAGTTGTTTGTGTTAATTTTTGGGCGTATTTTATTTTTCCCGGAACAATCGGAAGACGCAAATAAACCTGAGCCTGCAAAGAATCAAAAACTTTTCGTTCCAAAGAAAGATTTAAGTCAAATCCGGGCTGGCATTGCAATTCGTCCCCAAAGACAATATTTTTTAAATCACCTAAAGCGGTATGAATCAAAAGTTCAGTAACAACATCAAATCCGACTTTTCCATCTGAAGAATTTCGCACTTTAGACTGCATTTTTGTCGCTTCAACATGGGCAATCGGAATAAAAACTGCCGGAGTAATTTCAAAACGCCATTCTTTTATGTCCATTCCGTATGTTGTATCAAAAAAGGCAAAAACACTTCCGTAAGCATCACCAGAAAAAGTTTGTTCTTCATTTAAAGCGTTTCCTTTTGAAATAAAATCGAACAAATCTTTGTGAATTGTGAGCGCACCATCTGATTCAAGGCCTTGCGAAAATTTAAATCGCATTCCGTTTTTTAGATTCACATCAATGAAAAAATTTTCTGTAAGGACAAAATTCATTTCCAATCCCTTTGCCGGAAGATTTTTTTCCATTTTTGTAAAATCGATTACAACATTTTCAGTTAAAATATCGCTTGCAGAAAAATAATTATTCCCAACCCCTGCCTTTACATCAAAACCAACTTCAACC
>CAVHIX010000006.1:11329-16765 GCA_963636135.1 Anaerovoracaceae bacterium | reverse complement strand
TTGCAAAAAGGCCCTGCGAAAGAACAAAAACAGTTCCTAAAATTATAAAAATCTTTTTCATACTAGTCTCCGAAAATCTTAACTGTGCCGTCAGTTTTTACTTTAATATTACAATTGAGCGATAATTGTGGATTTCTAACAATCTTTACTTCGCCTTTTGGCATTTTTATACTCATTTTTGGTGTAAACGGATACTGATTTAAAATCTTTTCAATATCATTATAAGTAACTTTTAAAACGCCAGAATCCAAACTCAAATAATCTTTAGAACCTTTTGCCCCATCACCGTAAACATTATTTTCAAGATTATCCATTCCTGTATCAAAAATAAAAAGCGGAGAGAGCCCAGAATCAGAAGAATAAACGAATGGCGAATTTTCAGATTTATAATCAACCTGCATATATTCAACAATTTTTGCATATTTTAAAACATTTTCCATATCAGGTTTTTCTGAACGATTAAAAACATCTTCTGTTTCGCTTAAATCTGCAATTTTATTAATACTGATTGAAATATCGTCAGTTACAGAAATTTCAAGCGGAATTTCAATAATCGCTTTTACACCAATTGAAGGCACAACATCCGGATTAGATTCTTTTAAAGCGTCAAAATCTTCTTTTGTAATTGTAATTTCCTGTTCGCCTTTATCAGAATCAGTAACAGAAAATTCGTATGCAATTTTTAACGCCGAATCAGTAGCATTTTTTGTATCATTTATAAGGGAAGCAATGTTCTGAGTCAAACTGTAAGGCATTTTTTCAACATAAGAAATTACAGTTCCAGAATCATTTAATTTTAAACTTTCCTGTTCACAGAATTTTAATTCGCCTTTTTCAGAATCAGTTCCTAAAATCGACAAAGTTTCAGTTCCGCAAACGAGTTTTAAACTTCCAATATATTTAATGTCATTAAAAATGTCCAAATTTGGAGCGGCACAATACAAATAAAGCGGAAGGGATTTTAATTCAATCTTTTTAAAGAAATCATCACTTCCAAGTTTTGAAGAAAATTCTTTAAACATTTCGCTTAAATTAAAATTCGTTTCAATCGTATTGTTATAATATGCGCCACTTTCATTTGTGTTTATCGTTACGCTTTCCCATTCAAAAACTGGCGAAACCGAAAATGCGATTTTATATTTTGCACCGATTTCAACATTTTTAAAAACCGCGTAATCTGGGTTTGTTGTAGTAACGCCCGGAAGAACAAGTTCAAATCCATAATCAATTTTTGGGGAAGATGTAAACAAAACCGTATTTTTTTTATCAGAAACAAGATTAAATTCTTTATTTTCACTTGCACAAGTGATTGTTTCCTGTTTTGCATCACTAGTTTGATACAAGAATTTTGAAGTCGCTTTTATTGTAAAATCGTTTCCTTCTGGAAGCGTATTCGTGTAAGTTCCGCTAATTCCGGCTTTTGTTAAAACTACAGATTTTAAATATGTTGAAACCTCATCCGGAAGAGAAGTTTCGCTTGAATATTTTAATTTGTCTTCCAATCCGAGTTTTGCAGTATCAACCGTAACAGATTTTATATTTTCAATATTACAATTCGTAACAATTTCAACGCTAGAAACATTGTCTTCAAAATTCAAATTGGCACCATTTTCTTCATCAAGGGAAAGTTTTACATACCCTGAAATATTCATATCGCCTTTTGAATAATAAAATCCGTCTAAATCCAACGAACGATTAATAATATATGGAAGACTTTCATTAGTTTTGTCAAAATCGCTTTCCGAAATTGAAGCCCCACTAGATTTTACAAGTCCACCACTGATTACAAAATTTGGTTCAGTTTTTATTCCAGTCCAATCATCCGGGATTTTTGCCGAAGAACTTAAAACACCTTTTCCGATTTCACAATTTATAAACGAATCTGCAGTTGTAATGTAAACATCCTGATTTACTTTCATATAACCAGCGTCGCCTAAATCCATTTTTAAGCCTTTTACATACGCGATTTTTGTAGAATCAGAAAAATTACAAACAATGGAATAAGTTGTAAAATTCCCCAAAGAACCACCGTAAGTTGAACCGGAAACTTTTAGCGCCATTTTCTGTTTTATACTTTTTTTATCAAGCGGAATAGAAACAATTCCTGATGTAGAAATTTTTGTAGAATCCGATTTTGAAATCTCATTTCCTTCTGAATCCAAAAGGCAAACTACAACTTCAGAATAAACACTTGTAGAAGTCGTAGAAGAGGTGAGGACAATATTTAAACTTCCAGAAGAAAATTTTATATCCGAAAATTCAGGCTTTTTTACATCAATATCAATTGAAATCGGCGTTGTAATTGCCCCGTTAATCCCTTGAGGAATCGAAATTGAATCCACACTAATAGAAGAAGACCCTCTAAAAATGGAATCAAAATCTGGTAAATCGATTGTAGAATTTACATTGTTCACGCTCAAAGAAGGAATTTCAATTTCAGTGTCAAAAGATTTTCCATCAAGACCCAAAGCATCGAGTTTTGAAAGATACTGCGAAACATCAATCGGAATTTCCTGCAACTGAATTTCTGCTAAATATTTTTGAACATTTTTAAGATTTGTATCTTCACCCGGATTATAATCGTAAACCGCAAATTTAGTCTGACTTGATTCACTTTGATTTTGATTTAATTTTTCAGAAATCGTTTTTGCGTCAATATATTCAGACAAATCCTTGGAAAATTTTCCAACAGAAAAATTGTATTCTGCGTTCGTTTTTATAGAAACCGTTTTTGGTATCTCATAAGAACACGAAAACAAAATGAATACAAAAATGACCGAAAAAAATTTATAAAGTTTTTTCATAAGCTCCCCTGACTATTCATCAGAAATAATAATTTTTGACAGATTTTCAATTTGCCTTAATTCGCTTGTAAGGCCCAACACATTCATTTGATTTGGTGATTTTACAGAAAAAATAAGCGTTAACTTTTCTTTTTCTAACGATTCGACTAAATTCAAATCCCGCTGAATTAATCCGTTTTGTTTTAAAATTTCTTCAATTCGGGTTAAATCAACATTCTGAACATCAAACATTAAAGTGATTTTTTTAGTTTTTTCAGCAGGAAATAATCTTGTTTCAATTTTATCAAGAACAAAAAGCGTAAAAATACAAAAAACTAAACCCAACGCGCAAATTGAATAAAGCCCTATTCCGCAAGTGAGCCCAAAAGCCGAAGCCGCCCAAACAACAGAAGCTGAAGTAAGGCCTTTTATATTCAAACCACTTTTTATAATTACGCCAGTGCCTAAAAATCCAATTCCAGTGATTACGCCAGAAGCAATACGAGAAGGGTCGCCCCGCATACTGCCCAATTTTGCATATTCCACGGAAAGAATTCCCAAAATTGCAGAAGAAATAGAAATTAAAACTAAAGTTCTAATTCCCACCGGATGACGACGAGTTTTTCGTTCAAACCCAAGAATAAGCCCGCTCAAGAATGCTGCAAAAATTTTTACAAAGCAATCCAGATAAAAATTTTCAAAAACCATTCAAATCCTATTTAAATAACGAAAACGAACCTGGATTTTTTGCTCCAGCTTTTATCCAATTTGTAGAATGTTTTGCATCCAGCTTATTTTTTAAACCATCAACCTGACGCAAATATTCGCTAAGCCAGTTTGCAAAATTTGAATCTTTTTTCATAATTTCATTTTGAGAATTTCCAGTTACAAGCAGAATGGAAATATTTTCTTTATCGCCATACAAAGCGGCAACATTTTCTGCAAAAGTCGCAAAAGATGCTTCGGCGGCAGCAACAAACGGATTTGAAGGTCCAGAAGTAGAATTTCGCAGAGCAGAGGAGTGCAAAACATCATTTACAGAAGGGTGAGTTTTTAAAACAAAAATTAATTTTCCATTATTGCGATGCTGTTCAAATCGCGTTAAAACTTCAATCGCTAAATACTGAAAACCCGAAACCATTTCATCTAAAGCACGAGGACTTTCTTCTATTGAAAACGAAGTAAACTGAGAAGCGAACAAGGGCCCATCAAAATACAAAAGCGCATTATCCAATTTTCCAGAGCCCAATTCCGACTGAATTACAAGCGAACGAGCTGAAACCGCAGAAGTTTTATTCCAAGGGGCAACAACAATTTCTGAATTTTGTAAAAGTTTTTTATCATCCTGTTTACCAGTAACAATCACATCAAATCCGGCAAACGAAAGACTTTCTGCTAAATCAACTGAGTCTGGTAAATCTTTTCCGGCAATTAAAATATTTTGATCCATAACAGATATTATAGCGATTTTTTTTATTCTTTAAAGCAAAACTCTTCTATATTTATAAAATTTACATTTTTAATAATCTAAAGCACGCAAAGAAGAATTTACAGTTGAATTATTTCCAGAATCAATTCCTGTTGTTGAATAATCTCCGCCTTCTTCAGCCGTGGAATTACTGATTTTTATTGATTCCAAAACATCGCCATTTACATCTTTTAAAAGAATTTCAACCGGATACGACCAAACATATTCCGTATAATAAACCTTTTTAGTTGAAGAAGAAGTTTCTGATTTTTCGTTAGATTTTGTACTTTGAGCAACAAGATATTTTAATTTTATATCGCGATCAAAAAAATCTGATGTTAAAAGCGAACGAAGATTTATTGTAGAACCTTGTTTTAATTCAATCTTATCTTCTGAAGTAAAAATTTTTCGCACTTCATCGTCTTTTTCGCCATAACTGAAAACTAAGGCCGGTTTAAAATCTGTAAAATTTGAAATATCCGCAATTTCACCAGATTCACTTGAAAATCCTGTCAGCGTAATACTAGAAGTAATTGAATCATATTTGTAATAAACTCCATCTGGAATTGTGTATTTTAAATCTTCATCAGTTGAAAAATTTGAATTACTTACCCCAAGCGGATCTGACCAGCTTGTAACATTATAATTTGTGCCATTCCAATAACGGATTTTGTAAACATATTTTTTATCTTTTACTAAAAATTCATCTATAAAAACATAACTCGTTAAAACATCATCTTTTGGAGTAACCTGAGCAATATTAAAAATCTTTGTTTCATCAATTTTTTTATTGACTTCATCCCATTCAGCACGAAAAACATTTAAATATTTTGCATTATCCATTTTTGCAATCGAAACATTTATCGCACTTGAAGAAGCTTTTACATCCGGCTGCAAAATTACTTCTTCCGGCTTTTCTGCACAAGAAAAAATTAAAAAACTAAAAATAAAAATATTTACGATTTTAAAAAGATTTTTCATAAAACACCCTAAAATATTGTCGGAAAAATTTACAAAATCTTAAATTGTAACTTTTCTACTATTGCTTTATTCTATTTGTATATTAAAATTTAGTCAAAAAATTTAAGGAAGCAAAAGATGAAAAAAATTGCATTTTTAGTTTTTTCTGTGCTATTTTCAACATTTGCATTTGCAAAATCAACATATAGGGCAGAAATTCAAGAA
>CAVHIX010000006.1:8768-11319 GCA_963636135.1 Anaerovoracaceae bacterium | reverse complement strand
TTTTAAATTAAACAAATACAACAGAAAATTAGGCTACCAGCTTTTAGACGGCGGAAACAAAGTTATTTTCATTTTTGATGCACAAGCTTACAAAATCGAAAAACCAACTAAAGTTTTTGTAGAAGGCTCTTTCAACGGCTGGGCTAAAAAAAATCCAAGCTGGGAACTTTCTCCATATAATTCAAAAAAATCGGTTTGGACTTTGGAATGTCAAAAAATTGATATTACTGTTCCAGGAAATTCAGGATTCCCGGAATTTAAATTTGCCGTTACAGAAGACAAAAGTTACATCGAAACAGTCTGCGGTCAGGAACTTCACCGCTCAAGAAGTCAAACCACAGAACCAAAAGCCGTTTCAAAAATTCCAGGATTTCAAATGTCAACAAATAATTTGATTTTATACCCGGAAGACGATCCAGAATATGTTGCAGCAAACGCAAAAATCGCAGATAAAGTAAAAAAATTAAAAGATTTCGACCTTGAAAATCCAGAAGATGTAAAAACTCTGGCAAATTTCAGACTTGTTCCGGGAACAAAAAATCTTTTCCGCGGCTACCATCCATACAAAAAAAGTAAAACTCAAGAAACAGAAAACGAACGAATTAAAGCCGTAAACCGCCTTTTAAAAGAAAATAATATTCAATCCGTAATCACTTTGAGCGGAAACGAACAACTCGATGTCAAAAAAGAACAAATTTCAGTTTATGCGCAATCAATAAAAGAAAAAAACAATTGGTTTTACACTGACACACATTACAACACAGTTTATTACAAATCAGCGGGAAAAGATTTTGGAAATTTAATCTCAAAAGTTGTAGATTTTATAAACACTCACCCGGCACCATTTTACATTCACTGCCGATTGGGCACAGACAGAACAGGAACAGTTTCTGCAATTTTAGCGGGATTGTGCGGCGCTTCTTGGAATGAAATTAAACAAGATTACCAAAAATCAAACGAAGCCGGATTCCAGGAATTTAGAGATTACAGACTTTTGCAATACAGTTTTGAACAAATTTTAAATCGCCCAATAAGCGAAGTTCAGAATTTGCAAAAAGAACTTTCTTCTTATTTTATTGAAGAAAATTATTTAACAGAAATCGACATCAAAACTCTTCAACAAAAATTAAAATAATTTCAAACTACAGATTAATAATTTTTGCCCCGGATTTTGAATCAGTTTTTAATCGTTCAACTGGAGATTTTAATTCAAGCGTAATTAAGTCTCCAGATTTTAAATTTACATTTTTTTGAACGCTGATTAATAAAAATCCAATCTGACTGCACGCGTAAAAACCTTTTTTATTATTCGAAAGCAAAAACGAATCACTCGCAATTCTACAATTTATAAAATCATTTTGAGCCTGCTGATTTTTAAAATCGCCTGCAAAAATAAAACTCAATACCACTCGATTTTTTGCCAAGTTCGCCTGTTCAGAAAGTTTTAAAAGTTTTTGAGGAGCATCTTCGGTTAAAAAATCAAAATTACACCACTTAGATTTTCCGCCTTTTTTGGCATTTTTTCCGTTCATACAACATTTTTCTTTATGCGTACACGGTAAAAGAATTTCTTTTTTATTCTGAATAAATTCGTCACGGCATAAACTTATAAAATGCGCAGAATTCGGAATTCCTGGTTCCAAAATAAAAAACGAACAATCTTTTTGCCCATAATTAATCAGCGTTTTTACAGAAGATGTTGCGATTTCTTCATAAGATTTTTCTGTATTCTGATTTATTTCATTGAACATATTTGCACACGAAATAAATTTCACTTTATTTTTTAAACTAACGCCAAGTTCGCCCTTTACACGAATAATTTTCCAAAACGATTCAGAATTTTGATTTTTTGGAGGGCATTTTGCCGCAACCGAATAAAAAATATCTTCCCCTAACGCCATTGCCCGCGAAGAAATATCAACGCAATACCATGTCAATTTTTTATTTCGCAAATCCGGGCACGAAAGCCAAAGTGCAATAATCACCGTCAAAGGCCCGCTCCCAAAATCAGCACAAAAATCCCCGTCATTAAGATTAAAATCTTTTTCCGAAAAATTAGAAAAAATCTTAATCAGGCGAACCAAATTCCACCAGGTAAAATAATGAATATACGACGAAAGTTCTTCCGTGGAATTCATATAACCCAGCCGCCGATTTTCGCGTTCATCAGTAAGCGAATGACTCAACGAATTTATCGATTTTGGAAGATTTTGCACCTGCCGCGAATTAAGTGAAAGCGCATTTTTTACGATTGAATCAAAATTTTCTAAAACGAATTTTGCATTTTCTTCAAGATTAAATTTGTTAAACAGATTTTTTACAGAAATTAATTTTGCATCCAAAAAAATTTCTTCTTCTAATTTTGAAAAATCTTTTTGAGTCCTAAAACTTTTTTTTACTTCAGATTTATAAGATTTTTTTTCTTTTGATTTTTTATTTTTTGCGGAATTTTGAAATTTTTCATAAAATTTTTCCATCGGATTTTCCTTTTACATAATCAAATAAATCAAGCAGGATTTTTCGCATTTTTCTGATTTCGACAATCGTATCT
>CAVHIX010000006.1:5129-8758 GCA_963636135.1 Anaerovoracaceae bacterium | reverse complement strand
AATTAATTGTTCGCGCGCACCTTCAATCGTAAATTTTTTTTCGTAAATTAAATATTTTAATCTAAAAATTTTTTCAATTTCTGACTGAGAATAAAGACGCCGACCGCTCACATCTTTTTCTGGAGCAAATCCGGGAATAACAGATTCCCAATATCGCAAAATATGAGACTTTATCCCCGTAATTTTCTCAACTTCGCCAATTGAATACATCATTCAACTTCTCGATTTTCCCATTTTTGTCGACTTGCTTTTAATTCAAGCTGAACCGGAATTTTATCGAATCCTAAATCTTCGCGAATTCTGTTTTTCAAAAATGTTACATAAGAATCCTGAACAACTTCTGGGCGCGTTGCAAAAATTTTAAACACAACCGGATTTACGCTCGTTTGAACCATATAACGAATTTTAAATTGACCAGAACGACTTGCCGGCGGCGGATATTTAAAAATCCAATCCTTTAATGCAGAATTTAATGCCGCAGTTTCAATTTTTGTATTTAATTGATTGTAAACTTCAATTGCAATGTTTAATAAATCTTTTATACCAGAACCATTTAACGCACTCAACGGAAGAATTGGGGCATATTCCATTTGACCAAACATAATATTTATCCACTGTTTGCGCTCTTTAAATGCCTTTTTTTCCTGATCTTGAGTGTCCCATTTATTCAAAACGAAAATTATTCCGCGGCCGCGTTCGTATGCAAGATTACAGATTTTTTTATCCTGTTCAGCAAGGCCTTCTTGAGCATCAATCATTAAAAATACTAAATCGCATTTATCTAGAGTTTTTATCGCACGATTTACGGAATAATATTCAACATTTTCGTGAACTTTTGCTTTTTTACGGATTCCAGCTGTATCAAGAACGATAAAATTCTTTCCGCCATAACTGAATTTGCCTTCCACAGTGTCGCGAGTAGTGCCTGCGTAATCACTTACAATCGAAGATTCTGAATGGGTAAGGCGATTACTCAAAGTTGATTTTCCAGTATTTGGTTTTCCGATAATCGCAATTTTAATCGGCGGATTTTCTTCAACTTCTTTTACTGCTGAAAAATCTAATCTACTGACGATACATTTTGCCAAATCTGAAACATTATCTCCATGATCTGCAGAAATGAAAAAAAGTTTTTCAAATCCGTAACGGGCATAGTTCCACGCAACAGATTCGTTTCTTCCACCCTCAGTTTTATTTACAGCGGCAACAACTTTTGACCAATATGGGCGCAATTTATGAATAAATTCTTCGTCTTCGCCAGTAATTTGTTCAGCTTCAAGCAAAAGTAAAATCAAATCGGCTTTTTTAATCATTTCAAGGGAGCGTTCGGCAACAAGTTCGTCTAAAACCGCTTCCATTGTGCCTTCTTCGCGCTGAAGTTTATATCCGCCAGTATCCATCAAATGAACCGGCTTTCCCTGAATATAACAATTTGCTTCAACAGGATCGCGCGTTACACCAGGAGTAGGGTCAACAATTGCTAAACGACGCTGCATAAATCTATTAAAAAGCGTTGATTTTCCAACATTCGGGCGACCGGCAATTACAACCAACGGCAACCCTTCATATTGTTTTTTTATAATTCCTTCTTTTTTTTCTGTTTGCTGAACTTGAATTTCACTTTCATCATCTGATTCAATATTCTGTTCTAAAATTTGAGATTCAGCTTTTTTGGGTTTAGAAAAATCCGGTTTTTTCTTTTTTGCCATAATATTTCCTTAAAAGATTACAATCTGTTTAATTTTTTTGATGAAATTGATTCCATTTCCGGGATTGTAAAACGCTGTAAAAGTTCTTTTGCCCTTGAAATCAATTTTGGAGACATACTTAAATTTCTGATTCCCATTCCGCCTAAAACTAAAATGCTGTCGTCGCGGCTCGCCATTTCTCCACAAACGCTAAGCGGAATATTTTCTTTTTTTGCATTCGTAACCGTAAAATCGATTAAACGCAAAACTGAAAGCGCAAATTCGTCGTACAATTTTGAAACTTTTGAATTTTCACGATCAACGCACAAAGTATACTGAGTTAAATCGTTTGTTCCAATGCTGAAAAAATCGCTATGCTTTGCAATACAGTCGCTACAAATTGCCGCAGAAGAAGTTTCAATCATCACACCGAGAGGCACATTTTCATCAAAAGGAATTTTTTCCGCACGAAGTTCATCTTTTGCTTCATTTATAATTTTTTTTGCCTGAAGAATTTGTTCAGTTGTAGAAATTAACGGGAGCATAATTTTCAAATTTCCAAAAACGCTCGCTCTCAAAAGGGCCCGAATCTGAATTTTAAAAACCTGCGGATAAAGCAAACTCAAGCGAATGGCCCTAAGTCCCATCAGCGGATTTTTTTCAACAAAGTTCGGAATGTCAACTGTGTTTAAAATTTTATCGCCACCGGCATCAAGCGTTCTGATTGTAACCGGTTTTTCGCCCATAATTTCTAAAACGCTTTTATAAACTTCAAACTGTCTATCTTCTTCAAAAGTTTTTACGGAAGTATAACTTGAATTTTCAACTTCGCGCATAAATAAAAATTCCGTTCTAAAAAGCCCAATTCCGTCGGCACCTTCGTCTTTTGCACTTTGAGCTTCTTCTACAGAACCGATATTTGCATAGATTTTAAAATTTACGCCATCTTTTGTAACGGCAGGCTTATCACGATAGATTTTTAATTTTTTTGCGTGGGCAATTTCTTCTTCGCGTTTTTTTTCATATTCCGCTAAAGTTTCAGGTTCCAAATCAACTAAAACTTCTGCTGTACTTCCGTCAATTACAATTTTACTTCCGTTTTTAACTTTTTTAGAAATTGCAACGCTATTAATTCCAACTACAGCCGGAATTCCAAAATTTTTTGCAAGAATTATAACATGACTTGAAACGCCGCCTTCAGTAAGTGCGAATCCCAAAATCTTCTTTTTTGAAAGAATAATCGTGTCCGTTGGGCTCAAAGAATTTGCAACGATAATTGAACCATTCGGAACTTTATTTATATCAAACGGATGAAAATCCAAAAGTTCATTTACAACTTTTCCAAAAATATCGATTATATCCTGGGCTCGTTCCGCAAGATAATCGTTTCCAGAATTTCGCAAGCGGGAAGCATATTCGTTCGCCTTAAATTCAATACAATATTCAATGTTATAAAGATTTTCCTGAAAATAATCCTGAATTTCTTTTAAAAAAACCGGATCTTTTAACATCATTAAATAAGTTTCAAAAATTTCACGCTGAACCGCATTTTCTTTTACATTTTTGATTGCTTGTAACTGATCAGAAATTTCGTCGCTAACTTTTTTTAACGCCGCATAAAAACGGGCACAACCATCTAAAATTTCACTTTCTAAAACTTTTACTTGAGGAACAACGCGTTGAACTTCTTCTGGAATAATAAAAGCCTTGCCAATTCCCGTGCCAGGCGCTGCAGGAATTCCTAAAAATACTTCCATATAAACGATTATATAATATAAAAAATAACAGGTCAAAGGGGAATTTTATACAACTTTTTTAAATCTTGATTTATAATAAATGCTTATGAAAATTATTATTGATTCTAATTCTTCTAGAAAAGCTGCCTGGACAGACAAAAAAAACGGTTACCTTGAATTAAATTTTTCAAAAGATATAAAAAAA
>CAVHIX010000006.1:0-5085 GCA_963636135.1 Anaerovoracaceae bacterium | reverse complement strand
GGCCAAACTCAATATTTATCGGGATTTTCTTGTGCGCAAAAAAAATGGAATTCTGCGGATTATACAGAAATTTTTCCGTACGGATTTCGTTCAATTTTTGGCGAAAAGATTTTAGAAGTTTCACTTTTGCTCGATGAACAGGCGTTTTATATAAATTCTTCAAATTCGGTAGAAATTTTAGATTCAGTAAAATTCAATTCAGATTCAGAAAAAAAACTTCCTTCCTGGAAAACTTTTCAAAAAGATGGAATTACAATTTTAAGTTCAGATTGCGGACTTTCCGTTGCAGCAAACTTTAATTTTTATCATTCCGTAAAAGAAAAAGATTTAATTTTGCACGCTACAGATTCTAAAAATCTTTCAAAATCGCAAGAGCCTTTTTCTTTACCGGGATTTTATGTTGCATTTGAAGAAACTCAAGAAAAAGCTGAACAAAAAGCAGAACGACTTGCAAAACAAAATGCGATTTTAAATCACACTCAAAAAATAGATAAATTTTTATCGCAGGCAAAGATTCAAACAAAAGATGAACGATTTAACGATTCAGTTTTGTGGGCACGATTTAATGCCTGGCTTTTAACAACTCAAGACCATTGCGAATACACAGGAATTTGGGCGGGCCTTCCGTGGTTCAGGGACAATTGGGGACGCGACACTTTCATTTCACTTTGCGGAACTTTACTTGTTTCCGGCTGTTTTGAAGAAGCAAAAAATGTTCTTTTAGGATTTGCAAAATTTCAGTGTCTAGAAAAAGATTCTCCATCTTACGGAAGAATTCCAAACCGATACCGCAACAAAGAAGATGTAATTTACAACACTGCCGACGGAACTCTTTGGTTCATTCGCGCTTTATACGAATACGCACAATATTCTGGCGACAAAGAAACTGTTTCTTCTCTTTTGCCAACAATAGAAATCGCACTCGACGCAGAAATTTTACACTGCGACCAATACGGATTTTTAAAACACGGAGACGCTGACACCTGGATGGACGCCCGCATTCAAAATGAAAATCCAATTTCACCGCGAGGAGATAGGGCAAACGACATTCAAGCGCTTTGGTTTACGGCATTAAAAATCGGTTCAATTTTGATAAAAAATCCTGAAAAACAAAAATTGTATGCTGATTTTGCTCAAAAAGTAAAAGATTCATTTTTAAAATTATTCTGGAATCCTACTTTTGACGCTTTTGCAGACGCTCTCCCAGAAGGTGGCTATGGCGATTGGGCAAAAAATATGAAAGTTCGCCCAAATCAACTTTTTATAATTACCGCACCGTCTTGCCTTCCAGATTCTGAAGAAAACCGATTAATTCCTCAAAATTACGCAGAAAAAATTCTTTCAAATGTTGAACGGGAATTAGTTTCCCCATTTGGACTTTATTCTTTGTGCCCATCAGATCCAATTTTTCACCCGCACCACGAATGGCCTGAACAGTATCACAAAGATGCCGCCTACCACAACGGAACAATTTGGGAATGGAATTCTGGGCCTTATATTTCGGCAAGTGCCAAATTTTCCACATTCAAATTACAGCAAATGCCAACTTCAATTTTAAAAAATGAATCAAAAATGATTTTAGATTCTGGTTGTGCCGGTTCTTTAAGCGAAAATATTCACGCATGCCCAGACAAAAACGGTAATCCTATTCTTTCTGGGACTTATTCTCAGAGCTGGAGCCTTGCAGAATTCAACCGAAATGTAATTCAGGACATCTTGGGATTTTGTCCACGCCTTTTAGAAAACAGAATTTTATTAAATCCGCATTTGCCGATTGAAATGCAAAAATTAAACGCAGAATTACCGTTTGGCAAAAGTCAGAAAATTTTTATAAATCTCGAAAAAAAATCACGCTATATCGAAGCAAAAGTAATTTTAAAAAATCTCAGCACAGAAAATAAAATTGAAAATCTGATTTTAAACGAACAAATTTTAAAAGCTGATAAAGAATTGATTTTAAAATTCCAAACAGAAAAAAATTCTCCTTCAGTTGAAAAATTTGCAACGCCTAAAAAATGGTGCACAAAAAATTTTCCAGAACACGATTTATTCCCGGAATGGAACGGAGCCAGCCACAAAAAAGATTATTTGTTCAATCTGATTTTAAGCGGCAGAACTCAAAGCAAAAATTGTGCCGGGACTGCAACCCCAGAATTAGAATGGCTTTTTGATTCCCCGGAATTCAACAAAAAATACAAATGCACACAAAATTTAGGCGCCATTTATTCTGCAAAAAACACAACTTTCAGATTATGGGCTCCAACCGCACAAGAAGTAAGCGTAGTTTTATTTGGAAAAAATCCAAACGAAAATCAAAAAACTGAATTTAAAATGAAAAAACTCTCAGAGCCAGGCTTTTTTGGCGTTTGGGAATGTTCTGTAAACGGCGATTTACACGGAAACTATTACCAATTTAAAGTTTATGTAAACGGATTAATTTCTTATTCGCCAGACCCATACGCCCGAGCATGCGGAGTAAACGGACTTTATTCAATGGTTTGCGATTTTTCACGAACAAATCCAGAAGAATGGGAAAAATCTAACGCCCCAACTGTAAAATCGCCTTGTGATGTGGTTGCGTATGAACTTCATGTTGCAGATTTAACTTCTTCTCCAACTTGGAACGGTTCAGAAAAAAATCGCCGAACATTTTTAGGCTGCGCAGAACAAGGGACAACTTTTGACGGAATAAAAACCGGTTTTGACCATTTAAAAGAACTTGGCATAACTCATGTTCAATTTTTACCAATTTTCGATTTTAGAAGCGTAGACGAATCACGAATTCACGATTCAAATTACAAAAATCAGGTAAAATTCGGACTTTTTAACTGGGGATACGACCCTGAAAATTATGCGTGCCCGGAAGGTTCTTATTCTACAAATCCATACGATGGCGAAACAAGAATCCGCGAGCTAAAACAAATGATTAAAACTTTCAACGATAATGGAATCGGCATAATTATGGATGTTGTTTATAATCATGTGAACGACGGCATTCACCATCCGTTTAATTTGTGCGTTCCGGGATATTATTATCGCGTTGAAGGTTATTCTGGGGCAGGGGAAGACACTGCAAGCGAACACGAAATGTTCCGTCAGTATATGATAAAAACCCTCAGCTGGTGGCTAAAAGAATACAAACTTTCAGGTTTTAGATTTGATTTAATGGGACTTCACGACGCAGAAACGATGAATCAGATTCACACAGAACTTGCAAAAATTAAAAGCGATGTTCTTCTGTATGGCGAAGGCTGGGATATGTACAACGCCGGAAAAATGCAAAGTGCAAGTATGAAAAATGCTCAAAAAATGCCTTTTATCGGACACTTTAACGATGCCTTCCGCTGTGCAATTAAAGGGCCTGTTTCTGTAGATGACGAAGCCGGATTTATTCAAAATGGAAGCCGAAAAGAATCTGTAAAATTTGGGATTGTTGGCGCCACTGAACACCCGGATGTAGATTTTTCAAAAGTTATAGGAACAGTCGCTCCAAACGCGTGGGGAAACACAACCTGGAAATCCGTAAATTACACAGAAATCCATGACAATATTACACTCCACGACAAAATCGAAGTAGTTGAACCGAACCACAACGACGAATATTATATTCAAATGCAAAAATTTGCGCTCGCTTTAGTTTTGCTTTCTGAAGGGATGCCGATTTTACACGCCGGAATGGAATTCTTACGCACAAAACAAATCCCAGACGAAATCTGGAAAAATGAACAGCCTTTGTACGAAACCGCAACAACTTCCGACGGGAAAAAGCATTTTTTCAAAAATACATACAATATTTACGACAAAATAAACGGACTTGATTGGACTCGACTAAAAAAATACAAAAATGTTTCAGATTATGTAAAAAATCTTATTCAAATTCGAAAAACGCACCCTTCTTTCAGACTTGAAAAAGACATTGATGTTCAGCAGATTTTAAAATTTGAAGAAAATAAGAATTTTAATTTCCCAGAAGAAGTTTTAATCTGGACTTTAGACGGCTCAAAATGCAACGATTCATGGAAAAAAATTACGCTGATTGCAAATCCGCTTTCGTATGAAATAAATTTCAGTGCAAAATCCGACAAAAATTTAAAAACATACGCAATTTCAAACGGAAAAGAAATTTTTTCTGAGCCAAAAGAACTAGGTCTTTCAGAACAATTTGAAATTCCTCCAAAAGCCCTAGCAATTTTTGCCCAAATGTAATTTTTTTAAGATAAGCTTATTTTATTATTCGTGACTCTTAGTAAACCTCTATATAACCAGTAGCTCCCTGATTGTCTGCAGAATCTACAGCAGTTACTTCAACGCTATAGGGAATGTCTCCGCTTTCATCAGCTTCTATATTATAAAATATGCAAATGTTTTCTTGACATAAACAAGGAAATGTTTCACCACTCATCAATAATACTACATTTACCATGTAGTAGGCAATGTCGCTATCACTTGATTCCCATGTTACAGTAATTGTTTTTTCTTCGGAATTGTAAGTTGCAGAAAGATTTGTTGGAGCATTTGGCGGTGTTCTATCGATATTACCAATCGTAATATAAGAAAGTTCGCGGCGACCGTCATAGTCAACCACAGCAACGGTGTAAGTTCCGTTTCCTGTTGCTACAAAAGAAGAATCAGATGTAATGTTTGTACCATTAAGAACATCATCAATACTTGTTTTTAGTTCGTTTACATAACAAATCTTACTAACCGTGCTTAAACTTTCTGCCTTTACGCTGACTGTTACATCCTGATTTGTAGGAACTGTTGTAGAAGCCGTCAAAGTGATTTTCAACTCGCTCAACTGGCTTAAAGACATTGTTTCGGTCTTTGAATTTCCGCTACTTTTGTTGCCGTTTGTGTCCATTGTTTTTACGGTGAAAGTGTAATTTGTTCCGGCTGTCAAATCTGTAATCACAACGCCACCGTTACCAGGAGCCACGAAAAGACTTCCTTTAGCCATCGTCGAAATTGCAGCACGACTTTCTGTCTTTTCTGCGTAAGTTACTTCCATGCCGAAAAGGTCTGTATCGCTCGGGTCTGTCCAACTAAGAACAGCATTAACTTTTCCGTTTGTACCGTTTACACAAG
>CAVHIX010000005.1:5029-23076 GCA_963636135.1 Anaerovoracaceae bacterium | reverse complement strand
GCTCAAAACTAAAGATTTACTTTGCATTCCGTCAGAAAGATTTTTGTAAAATCCGCTGAAATTAAAACGCACATTTTTCAAATTTAATTCTTTTTCCCCGGAAACTTCGGTATTTCTATCAAAAAATCCGTCGTTTACAGATTTAAAAGCGTAAGAAAGTGAACTTTCGTGCAAAAAATTGATTTTAAAAGGATTTTTCGTCTGACGATAAATTGTAAAATCGCCTAAAAAATGGCCCGGAAACCCAGCGCCAAAAACGCCATTCGCAAAAATCGATTTTTCTTTTTGTTCTTGCATTACAGAAGCAGTCTGATTTTGAATATTTTGATTTTCGCCTTCCGGAAGTTCAATTTTAAAATCTTCAGTGATTTCGGCATCTTTTGGTAAAATTTCTGAATAATCAGGAATGGCACTTTTTCCAACTTTTAGGGCCCCACCGTAAATTACCGTTGAAACATCCGGCAGCGTCAATTCTTCAGATTCTGGATTTTCACCATTTTCCTGGGCAAAGGCAAATCCAGCACAAATCAGCAAAAAAATTACAAATTTTAAAACTTTTTTCATTTTGAACTCCACTTAACGATTTTTTATACTTTGAGCATATTTTGTATCCGGAAAATCTTTTAAAAGCTGAGAAGCACACGCCTGTGCATCAGATGTTTTTCCAGACGCCAAGAACAAAGAATACGCCGAATAAAGGGCGCTCGCAGATTCTTCAATTTTTTTATTTCGTTTAAAATACAATGCAGATTTTAAATACATTTTCGCAGATTCTTCAGGATTTGAATCCTTATAAAAATCGGCAAGGCTTTTCGCATTTTCGGCAGCGTAAAAACTTTCACTTTCAAGATTTTTTTCCTGAAGCGGTAAAAGTTCTTTTGCAAGTTTTATTCCGTCATTATAAAATTTTTGATTTTTTATAAACAGAAGCGAAAGTTCAGTTCCGTAAACGCGGCCAGTATAAGTTTTTGTTTTTTCTGATTTTTCAAAATTTTTCTGAACGGTCAAAATTTCTTCTGAATAACCATTTTTTAACGCCAGCAATTCCGAACGATATTCTTCAATTCCGTCGATTTTAGCTTTTTCTTCATAATTTTGCAAAATTAAATCCGCATATTTTATCGCTTCACCAATTTTTTGCGTTTTTCGGTACAATTCCATCAGTTTTTTACAGGAAATATAAACATACGAACTTTCCGGGAACGATGACAACAAACTTTGATATTGCAAAATCGCCCGCGTTTCATTTTGCGTTTTTGAAAGGCAATCGGCGGTGTAAAACCAACTTGCGTCGATAAATTCCCCCTGCGAAAATTTTTTGTTGTATTCTGAAAATCGTTGCAGAGCAGTTTTAAAATCCTCAAAAGAATAATAAAGTTCGCCGCGCCTGTAGTACGCTTCTTCCAAAATCGCAGAATCCGAATAATTTTTTACGATTTTAAGATAAGTTTCGTCCGCGTCTTTAAGATTTTTTTGCGATTCATAATTTTTTGCAATCAAGAACAGACATTTTGCACCAAACGCATTTTTAATAGAAGAATATGGTGAAAGCAATTCCTGAGATTTGTAAATATTTTCTGAATCAACATAAATCTGCGAACAAAGCAAAACCGATTCTTCACGGTCATTTTGATTTTTTGCACATTTGATTGCCATTTCCGCGTGTTTTGCAGCCTTTTCAAATTCAAGATTTTGAACCGCCGCATTTGCACTCGTCATTTGCGCATTCCAGATTAATTCGTGATTCGGATAATCTGAACAAAATTTATTTAAAATCGAATAAGATTCCTTAAATTTTTCAAGACGATATTTTGAATAGCCCAAATAAAATTCCGCGTAACTTTTTGACATTTTATTTTCAATTTTATTTTTCAAAAAGTCAGAAAAATTTTTTTCCGCGTAACTCCAGCTCTTCGTGTTAAATTGCGCTAGAGCCAGAATATATTTTGCTTCATTTTGAGGACATTTTGCCGCCTGAATTTGCGATTCTTTGTACCGCCCAGAATAAAGCAAAATTTTCGCATAATTTAAACGCTGTTCGTCATTCAATTTTTGTTCTTTTTCAAGATTTGAAAAAATTTTTGCCGCCCCATTAAAATCCCGTAATTTTATAAGATTTAAGGCCTTCAGCGCATTTTCATCATTTTGCAAAAATTTCAACGATTCAGAATAGTCACCAAGATTATAAAAACTCAACGCCAAAAAATAAGATGTTTCTTCATCAAGATTTTTAATCTGATTTTTTCGTTCGCAAGCCGATTTATAATTTCCCAAAAAACAATCGTATTTTATGTGAAGCTTTGCATATTGTTCAAAATATTTATTTTCTTCAGTAAGATTTAAGGATTTTTCAGCATCATTTAAAATTTTTTGCGCATTTTCCGCATTTTTTTCAGGATTTTTTCTAAAACAACATTCAGCTTTTCCTAAAAAAAGAATTTCACTGAATTTTGAAACATTTTTTTTCTCTGCTTCCAAAAAATAATTTTCTGCAACGCTAAAATTTTCCTCATAAAGCGCGTCAAACGCCAAACGAATCCAAAATTCCGCCAAAAGTTCGTCTGCATTTTCAAAAGATTCTTGCGCCAACTGTAAAACTTTCCCCGAATCAGATTTTACTTCATTTTTATGCTCCGAAGAAATTTTATACGCTTTTTTTAGGGCGTTCGCTTTGTAAGAATTTTCACCTTCAAGCAAGATTTTACAATACAAATCGTAGGAAATTTTATATTCACCCATAATTGCGTAAGCGTCAGCGGCAAAATCCGTAAAAATAATTTTTGTCCGCCCCGAAAAATCAAAATCGGAAAGTTTTTTATAAAGCAAAACAGTTTTTTTTGCATTTTCAGATTTATTATAAGAATCGCAAAGTTTTAAAACTGAATCTTCAAAATCAGATTTAGAAAAATTTTTAGCATTTTTTAAAACATATTCAAAATCCTGGGAACTTTTTTTAAATTCCTGCAAAATATACAAAATCCGCGCAGAATTTAAAATAGAAGAATCGTAAAATTCCGTACCAATTTTTACATTTTTACAATAATCAAAATACAAAATCAGCGCCTGATTGTACTTTTTTTGATTTTCAAACGATTTTGCAAGAAAATATTGAGCATTAAAATATTCTTTTGAACCTTTTTTTAAAACTTTTAAGGCCTCTTTTAGCGTTTCTTCCGCCTGAGCATTTTGCCCCAAGCCGATTAAAGATTCGCCTTTTTTTAAATACGCCTCAGAAATAAAAACCGATTCCGGAAAAGATTCAATTAATTTTGAAGAATATTGAACGCACCCCGGAAAAAATTTTGAATTGTAAGCAAAAGCCAAATCATTATAAAGTGAAATATCTGTTTCAAGCGCAAAAACTTTTACAGATAAAATCAAAATCGCAAAAAAAACTATTTTAAATCTAACTTTTTTCATAAAAATCTTTCCCTTTAAAAGAAAAATTATCGTGGAGCAAATTTATCGGTCGCCTGAATTTTTACAAGATTTACATAATCGATGCAAAAACGATTGTAAAATGATTCAAAATCAAGTTCCTGACAATCTTTAAAAATCGCAATATTAATTTTTTTATTTTTATCAAAATACGGAAAAATCGCTGCACATTCGTTGAAGGCCCTAACTTCCGGACTATAACGACTAGTTTCACGAATTGCGGCAAGATAAAAAGTGTGCGGTTCAGTTACACTCAAAACATACAAAAGAGATTTTAACGCCGTAACGCTGTAACCTGAATCCTTTATAAATCCAAAAGTATTTTTTATTCCGTTTTCAGTTAATTCTGCACAAAATGGCTCAATCTGAACATCAACATTTGAATCTTTATATGTAAAAAATTGTGCCGTTCTCACAGAAGAAATTGCCGTTGCAAGATTTCGAGTCCAATCGAGCGTAAACGAAAGTGAATAATCTTGGCTTTTAATTCCGTAAAATCCGGTTGGATTATATTCTACAGTTTCCTGAATTAACGGTTCGTATTTTAAGTAGCCGCCAGTTAACGGTTCGTTAATTCCATCTACAATCCATTTTAAAAATCCAGCGCCATTTAAAGTCGTTTTTTCTTTTTCTTCATCAGTTACAGGGCGTTTTTTTCCAGTTGAAAGATAAATTTCTTCAGCATTCTCGTTGTAACAGGCATCTTGAGTGAACAAAAGCGTTGGTAACTTTTTTTTGATTGCATTTACCATTGAAATTACATCAAAATAATCTTCCGGGAAAATTTCATTGTATTCCCAGGGAAATTTATCGCGCGTCCAGGATTTAATCTGTTCAAAAGAAGCTGAATAAAATCTGTCGAACAAAAGCCCCGTAGGCACCCCTTTTTTGGCATAACAATTGTAAATCACAAAATCGCCATAAGCCATTTTATTTTCCGGGTAAAACTGAACAAAAATTTCAGAATTGTCGGCAAAATAATAACGAATTCTAAGAGGCGAACCATTTTTTTTGTCGCGAATTAAAACCCAACTTCCTTTTGCATCCCCAGGGTAAACATCCTGAACTTCGGTGGATTTTCCTTCTTCGGTGTAAACATCAATTTCCATTCGGGTAAAAGGCGAAACAAAAATATTAAAATCTTTTTCAGTTTCTTCAAGGCGAACTTGAAATTTTTGCCCGATTTTATTTGTATGAAGTTCCGCTTTATTCATTCGAACATTTTTTAGCGGGGCTTTAAACCAAGTTTCTTCTAACGACTGCCTGATTTCTGAAGAATCCGGTAAGCCATCTTTATTGTATTCCGCAAAAGAAAAAATCGGCACAAAACTTAAAAGAGAACTTAAAAATAATATTTTTTTTTGTTTTAAAATCATATTACTCAACTGGAATTGTGTGATTTTCTACAGGCTCAACATCTGTGAAAGTCGCTCCTTCAGCATATTTTATAATCGGCTCTTCAATTTTTCCGTTTGGATTATGAATTTTTCCGTCTGATTCTTCGTCCGGATGCTGACCGATTGGCGCATTTGAAAGCAAAAGTTTTAATCTGTTCAACTGATTTACTTCAGAACTACCCGGGTCATAATCGATTGCAGAAATATTTGCTTCCGGGAATCTTCGACGCAATTCTTTAATCATTCCTTTTCCGGTAACATGATTTGGTAAACATGCAAACGGCTGAACACACGCAATACTTGGAGCGCCTTCTTTTATAAGCTCAACCATTTCGGCAGTCAAGAACCATCCTTCACCAGTGATATTTCCAAGCTGAACAATATCGTCAACGCCTTTCATTAAATCGTAAATTGAAGAAGGAGCATCAAATCTGTGCGAAGCTTTTAAATATTTTTTCATTTTTGTGCGATAAAGTTCCAGTGCCCAAACCAAAAGTTTTGCATTCCGTTCAGTCTTTTTTGGGAACGCCAATTCTTCGTGCCTAAAAATTCCAGTTGAGAATGAATAGAAGAAGAAATCTGCTAAATCCGGCATAACACATTCAGCGCCTTCCCGTTCAATCGTTTCTACAATCTGATTGTTTGCAGTCGGGTGGAATTTTACTAAAATTTCGCCAACAACTCCAACGCGAGGCTTTTTAATCGGCTTTAACGGAAGTTTGTCAAAATCACGAATAATATCTTTTAAAAGTTTGTGATAAGTTCTAAAACTCAAAGATTTAACTTTCTTTTCTGCGATTGCATTCCATTTTTCGTATAAAGCGTTTGCACTTCCTGGAACATCTTCATAAGGGCGGGTTCTGTACAAACATCGCATCAAAACATCGCCAACCATAATTGAAACTAACATTCTGTGCAAAACCGAGAATGTGATTTTAAATCCTGGATTTTTTTCAAATCCTTGAGCGCTCAAAGACAAAACTGGAATCTGCCCCCAACCGGCATCATTTAACGCACGACGAATAAATCCAATGTAATTTGTGGCACGGCATCCACCGCCAGTCTGAGTAATAATCAGCGAAGTGTGATTCAAATCGTATTTTCCAGATTCAAGGGCAGCAATCATCTGACCGGCAACAAGAATCGAAGGATAGCAGGCGTCATTATTTACATATTTTAAACCTGCTTCAACGGCTTTTGGATCAACTGCATCTAAAACTACGAATTTGTAACCGCAATACTGCAATGCCCGCTGCAAAATTCTAAAATGAATTGGGCTCATCTGCGGACCAATAATCGTATGCGTATATTTCATTTCTTTTGTAAAAATCTGTCTGTGGTAAGCGGCTGATTTTAAAACCGGTTTTCTGTGATGGCGCTCTCTTTCTCGAACGGCGGCAATCAACGAACGAATACGAATTCGCACCGCCCCAAGATTGCTTCCTTCATCAATTTTGATTAAAGTGTACATTCTGCCTTTAGATTTCATAATTTCATCAACCTGATCGGCAGTAACGGCATCCAATCCGCAACCAAAAGAAGTAAGCTGAATTAATTCAAGATTCGGCATTCCACTGACAAAATTTGCAGCCCTGTAAAGACGATTATGATAAACCCACTGATCGATAATTCGAAGAGGACGCTCTATTGCGCCAAGATGAGCCACTGAATCTTCTGTAAAAACCGCAAGCCCAAGTGCATTTACCATTTCCGGAATTCCGTGATTGATTTCCGGATCCAAATGGTACGGACGGCCCGCAATTACAACACCACCTGCCCCAGAACGAATCATAGTTTCTAACGCTTCTTCACCGGCAATCTGAACATCTTTTTTGAAATTTTCCTGCTCAGTCCAAGCATCTTCTACAGCATTAAAAATCTGTTCTTTTGTAAGCGAACTGAATTTTGGAAGCAATTCTTCTGCCAATCGTTCAGCAAGGCGTTTTTTATCGTAAATCGGCAAGAACGGATCCATGTACAAAATTGAAGGGTCTTGTCGCAATTCGTCAACATTATTTCGCAAAACTTCAGGGTAACTTGTAACAATCGGACAATTGTAGTGATTTCCAGCTCCAGGGTCTTCCTGTTTTTCGTACGGCGCACACGGATAGAAAATAAATTTTACTCCACGCTGAATTAAAGAAACAACATGACCGTGGCTGATTTTTCCAGGATAACATACAGATTCAGAAGGGATTGTTTCGATTCCTTTTTCGTAAACACTTCTGTTCGATCTTTGGCTTAAAATTACGCGGAATCCGAGTTTTGTAAAAAATGTAAACCACAACGGATAATTTTCATACATATTTAAAACGCGCGGAATTCCAACATCACCTAAAGGAGCATCTTCTTTTTTAAGCGGAACATAATGATTGAAAAGTCGTTTATATTTCCAGTCAAAAAGATTTGGCATTTTTTCGCCGACATCTTCAATATTTGTATTTGCCTTATTTGAAGCGTCGATTACATTTCCTTCAATTTCAGCGCCTTTTTCACATCTGTTTCCGGTAATGAAAACGCGTTTTTCATCCCCATTGTGGAATGTATTTATAGTTAAAAGACAATTATTCTGACATTTTCCGCATCTTCGGCTTTCCAAATCAACATGGAAATTTTCAAGCTGCTCTAAAGTTGCAATATTTGAACGAATTTCCTTTGGTTTTGTTCCAACCGGATCAGACGCTTTTGGAGTTGTAAGATCAACCCACTGATCGTAAGCGGTTAAAGCGGCCCCGTAAGCGCCCATAAGGCCTGCAACATCTGGGCGAAAAACTTCTACACCGGCAATTTTTTCAAAAGCACGCAAAATCGCATCGTTAAAGAATGTTCCACCCTGAACGACAACTTTTGTTCCAATATCACTTGCTTTTCTTAATTTTATAACTTTAAAAAGTGCGTTTTTAATTACAGAATAAGAAAGACCCGCTGCAATATCCGCAACCGAAGCGCCTTCCTTTTGTGCCTGTTTAACGCGACTGTTCATAAAAACGGTACATCTGCTTCCTAAATCAACCGGTTTATCTGCCATTAAAGCGATTTTTCCGAATTCTTTTACATCCATTCCCATTGTGTTCGCAAAATTGTCAAGGAACGAACCACAACCAGAAGAACACGCTTCATTTAGCTGAATTGAATTGATTGCCCCGTCTTTCATTCGAAGGCATTTCATATCCTGTCCGCCAATATCAAGCAAAAATTCTACACCCGGAACAAAAAAATCTGCCGCCCTAAAATGAGTTATCGTTTCAACTTCACCGGAATCAACGCCAAACGCCGCCTGAAACAATGCTTCCCCGTAACCTGTCGAAACTGAACGCGCAATGTAAACATCTTTTGGCAAAATCTTATACAAATCTTTTAAAACTTTTACGGCAAGCTCAACCGGATTTCCCTGATTGTGAGCGTAAAAATCCCACAAAATTCGGCCTTTTTGATCAACTAAAACTGCTTTTGTAGTCGTAGAACCTGAATCAAGCCCCAAGAAAACCGGTCCAGTTGTAAGACTTAAATCTCCGCGGGCAGCCTTTTCCTGAGCATGGCGTTTTCTAAACGCTTCCAATTCTGTAAGATTATTAAAAAGTGGTTCCAAACGCTGAACTTCGCTTAATTCTGCGCCAACAAGATTTTTTAAATTTTCCCGGAATCCTTTTATAGTCGGGAATTTATACGATTTTCCATCTGAACTTTTAAAAACTCGTTCCGCACTAAAAGCAGAACCTGCAGCAACAAAAAGCTGCGAATTTTCAGGAACAATAATTTCGTCTTCTTTTAATTTTAAAGTCTGAATAAATCGTTCACGAAGCTGATCCATAAAATGAAGAGGGCCACCCAAAAAAGCAACATGCCCTCGAATCGGCTTTCCACACGCAAGCCCCGAAATCGTCTGATTTACAACCGCCTGATAAATAGAAGCGGCAATATCTTCACGACGAGCGCCTTCATTAATCAACGGCTGAACATCAGTTTTTGCAAAAACACCACAACGAGCCGCAATCGGATAAATAGTTTTAGCATCCCGAGCAAGAACATTTAACCCCGCAGCATCAGTTTCAAGCAACGCCGCCATCTGATCTATAAATGCACCAGTTCCGCCAGCACAAGTTCCGTTCATTCGCTGTTCAACGCCGCCAGTAAAATAAGTGATTTTTGCATCTTCCCCACCAAGTTCGATTACAACATCAGTTTGAGGAATTAATTTTTTTACAGCGGTAGTCGCCGCTACAACTTCCTGAATAAAAGGAATATTTAACCAGTTTGAAACAGAAAGACCGCCGGAACCAGTTACTTTTACAGAAATCGGCTGATCTTCTTTTAATTCAAGATTTTCTGAAATTTTATCAAAAGCTTGATTTACAACATTTATAATCGTACTTCGAATGTCTGCACGATGCCTCTGATAATCCCCGTAAAGCAATTTATCATTATCATCCAAAATAGCGATTTTTACAGTTGTCGAACCAACATCAATACCAATTCTTAATGGCAAAATTTCATTATTCATTCTATGTCCTAAATCCAAATATTTAAAAAACTTCAATATAAATATAATTCCAAAATGAGAAAAATTCAACTTAATAAAAAGTTATAAAATTTCAAGGGCAGATTTTGTAAAATTTATTTAAAAAAATTTAACTTTAAAAAAACAAATTCAGTGTTATAATCAGAAAATATGAAGAAAACAAACATTAAAACAATCGGAATTTTAACAAGTGGTGGAGACGCTCCAGGATTAAACGCAGCCATTCGTGGAGTTTGTCGTTCTGCAATGATTAATTACGGAATCAAAATAATCGGAATTAAAAACGGATACCGCGGACTTATAAATGGCGATATGGTTGAAATCACTCCGGAAACAATTTCAGGAATCATCACTCGAGGAGGAACAATTTTAGGCACTTCCCGCGAAAAACCTTTTAAAAATCCTGTTAAAAATGAACAAACTGGTCTTCTTCCAATCGAAGCAATAAAAAAGAATTATAAAAAATGGAATTTAGATGCTTTAGTCGTTCTTGGCGGAAACGGAACTAACACAACCGCAAGTCTTTTGGCAAAAGAAGGATTAAATGTCGTAGGTTTACCAAAAACGATTGATAACGATATTGTCGGAACAGATGTAACTTTCGGTTTTCATACAGCAGTTGAAGTTGCAACAGAGGCAATCGACCGAATTCACACAACGGCACATTCTCACAGTCGCGTAATGGTTGTAGAAGTTATGGGTCACAAAGCAGGATGGCTTGCACTCTATTCAGCAATTGCAGGTGGCGGAGATGTTTGTCTTCTTCCAGAAATTCCGTACGATATAAATAGCGTTGCAAAAAATGTTCTAGCTCGTCGCGATGCCGGAAAGGAATTTTCAATCGTTGTCGTTGCAGAAGGCGCTCTTTCAAAAGAAGAAGCTTTGCTTTCTAAAAAGGATTTCAAAAAAGTCCGCGCAGAAATGACTCAATCAATCGGTTATAGAGTCGCAAAAGAACTAGAAGAAGCAACGGGCCTTGAAAGTCGCGTTACAGTTTTAGGATATTTGCAGCGAGGTGGAACTCCAAGTCCGTACGATAGAGTTTTGGCAACACAATTCGGAGTTGCAGCCGCAGATTTTTTGGCACAAGAAAATTTTGGAAAATTAGTTGCCCTTCAGAATAATAAAATTGTTGGCGTTCCACTAGAAGAATGTGCTGGTAAAGTTAAAAATATTTCTATCGACGATCCACTGATTCAAAATGCCCGCTCTGTAGGAATTTGTTTTGGCGATTAATAATTTTTCTTCTCCCGTTCCGCACTTTTTATGTAAATTCTGCAAAATCTGTAACGGAAAAGCATGCAAAAATGAACTTCCAGGGATGGGGGGAGTAAATTCTAACGAAAATTTTATAAAAAATGTTGACGCGTGGAATGATTATTTTTCTTCGCTCACGGATTTTCAAAAATCTACTCTTCAAAAAATCGATTTTTCTGGTAAAGTTGGGCTTGCTCCCGTAACCGGTGCGGTTCAAAATATCGGTTTTGCAAACGAAAAAGATTTTTATCTTCCATATTTTAAACTCGGACTTGAAAAAAAATATTTTTTGTGCGTTGGAGACGGAACCCCCGATGAAAAGTTGGAATTCGGCCTTGACGCAATAAAAAAATTAAATCAAAAAGCGTATTTTATTTTAAAACCCTACCCGAACGAAAATTTAATCCGAAGAATAAATCTTGTTTTTCCATACGCCGCAGGAATTGGTCTTGACATTGATGCGTACAACATTGTAACGATGCGAAATCAGGTTCATCTTGAAAAAAAGACTTTTTCACAAATCCAAGAATTACGAAAATACACAAAAAATCTTCCATTTATTTTAAAAGGCATTTTCACAAAAGAAGACCTTGAACTTTGCGCTCGCGTTCGCCCGGAAATTGCAGTCGTTTCAAATCATGGTGGGCGCGTTCAAACAGAAACGGGTTCAACCTGCGATTTTTTAGTTCAGAATTTAGAAACGCTAAAAAAAAGCTGCCAAAATATCTGGGTCGATGGCGGAATCCGCACCACACAAAATATTCAGACAGCCCTTTTTATTGGAGCAGACAAAGTTTTAATTGCCCGCCCGTTAATCAGTGAAGTTTGTAAAAGTTTTTTAATTTAACGAACCGCTTTCTGCAGCCCCTGGAAGACCAATGTCCCGACGGTAAAAACAGCCTTCAAAATTTACGCCACTTAAAGCGATGTATGCATTTTTCCAGGCCTTTTCAAAAGTTTCGCCAAATGCGCTACACGCCAAAACTCGCCCACCGCTTGTAACCAATTCTGTAGAAGATTCTCTGCGACCAGAAACGGCTCCAGCGATAAAAATTTTTGCATTTGATTTTTCAAGCAATTCTTTACTAAAAGAAATAACTTTTCCTTTTTGATATTCAAACGGATAACCAGAACTAACCATTACCGGCGCAACTTGAAATCCCTTTTTCCAGGCAAATTTAAATTTATTTAATTTTCCGCTTACAATTGATTCACACATTTCAACAAAATCAAAATCCATTAACGGAAGAACAGCCTGAGTTTCCGGGTCGCCTAAACGAACATTATATTCAAGAAGTTTCGGGCCATTTTTTGTAAGCATTACGCCAAAGAAAATAAATCCGCGGTAATCAAATTTTTCAGCCTTCAATCCTTTTAAGGTTGGCTCTAAAATTTCTTTCTGGAAAAGTTTCATTGTTTTGTCATCAACATCTGACAAAGGACAAACAGCGCCCATTCCGCCAGTGTTAGGGCCTTTTGCACCATCGTTTAATCTTTTGTGATCGCGAGCCGGCAAGAACGGAACGATTGTTGCACATTTAGATTTGCCTTCTTCAAAAACAGAAACGGCACTCAAAACCGAAATTTCAACGCCTTCAAGATAATCTTCAATTACAAGTTTTTTTCCAGCAGAACCAACGCGCCCAGAATTCATAATGTCATCGATTGCATTAATTGCTTCATCAACGGTTGCACAAACTGTAACGCCCTTTCCAGCAGCAAGGCCATCCGCTTTAATTACAATCGGAGCCCCGTGACGACGAACATAAGAACAGGCCTTTTCCTGATCTGTAAAAGTTTCGCTTGCGGCACATGCAACTTTGTATTTTTTCATAAATTCTTTTGCAAAATCTTTACTTGCTTCCAATTGTGCAGCTTCTTTTTTAGGCCCAACACAAGGAATTTGCGCATTCCAGAAAACATCAGCTAATCCTTCTGACAAAGGATCTTCCGGACCGATTACACAAAGTGTACAATTTTCATGTTTTGCAATTTGAACATAAGGATTTTCATCTTGAGTAATGTAAGAGCAATCTTTGATTTCTATGTTAATACATTTTTTTTCTTGCGAAGTTCCACCGTTACCAGGAACACATACAACTTTTTCTACTTTTGGGCTTTGAGCGATTTTCCACGCGATTGTGTGCTCTCTGCCACCATTTCCAATTACGATTACATTCATATTCAGAAATATAATTTAAATTTCAAAAATTTACAATATTTTTGAACGGCACTTTGAAGGGTAAAATGTTTTAAATTTGTAAAATTCCGTCTTTTAAAATCATTTTTGATTCTTTATCTTTATAATTTAAAACAATCGTCGGATTTTTTACAATTCCGTCTAAATGAATTAGGCTTGGCGCGTCGTTGTCATAATTTTCACCAATTGCAAAATGGCAAGTTGTAAACGCTTTTTCATCCTCTAGCATATTTCCAGTAATTTTTGCATTCGGATTTAAGCCAATTCCAAGTTCGCCAATATTTCTGGCATTTTTTGCGTAAATTTTTCCCATTCCAGAAGGCAATTTTTTAATTTTTTCGTATTCAATGGCACGATTTTCCGCTTCAGTTACAGTTTTTAAAAGCCTTTCTGCTTCCGCACCACCAGAAATTTTTGTTACAAGGCCATTTTCAAGAATACATTCAATTGGAGTGCTTAAAATCGCATCGCCGTCGCTAAAAGTCATAGAACCATCAAAAACGATTTTTCCGCTTACAACAGTGCCGTCACTTTGAGACCCCACAACCGGACTTATAAAAACTTCGCCCGCAGGAATATTTCCGCCACTTCCGGATTTTGAAAAATCTCCATCATCAAACATCAGATTTCGGTTTTCAACAGGAATAATCACATCAGTTCCGCCCGGAGAAGTAACATGAACGCTCAACGCCCCTTTAAAAAATGAATCCAAAATCTTACACCGCGAAGAAAGTTCCTTGTAATCGATATTCACAGTGCGATTGAACATATCTTCCGTAAGTCCCGGAGTCCAAACCGCGCGCATAGATTTTTTCCCTTCGAGCAGAAAATCAAAAATATGCGAAAAACTTTGCCCATCTTCTGAAATGTACGGATTTTCTGTCGCATACGGATCTTTTCCAAGTTTTATTTCCGAAATTGAAAAACAAACATCCGGTTCAGATTTTATCGCGGCCAAAACGGCATCTTCCGCATTATCAAAAGAAGTTTTCGCGTTCTGAATAATCAGCGTCGCCTTTGCATTAACATTTTTACACGATTCAAAAATTAAATTTGCAATTTTAAAAGTCGAAGGATTTGCAATGATTAAAACTTTTTCATTTTCTTTTATTTTGCAAACATTTTGAACAACATTTTCTGCCGGCGACACTTGATTTTTCATTTTTTTTCCTTAAAATTATTTATTTTTGTTAAAAATGCGAGTTTCGTATTTTCCAGTTGAAATTTCAATAAATCTTACAAAAAGCGAAACTTTATTTTCTTCGTTTAACGATTCCCAAATATTTTTTGCAAAAGAATCAATATTTCCCTGAATTTTTACTAATTTTGGTTCGCCTTCAAAACTTGGAAGCGGATTTCCGTTCTGCATATAAGTGTGAATAAATCGTCCCTGACCTTTTACCGGATTATCGTAATTAAAAGTGAATCTGAGCGTGTTGTCGCCGTTTCCGTTGTCGCTTTTTAAAATCGAAATTGAATAATTGTATGAGCCACCTTCAATATCGAGCAAACTTGAAATTCGCGGAGTATAATTTGGCGCGTCGTGTTCGTATTTTCGGCTTCTCAAAGATTGTTCAAAAGTGAGTCCTGATTTTAATCCGTCGTAAATTGTATCAGTCTGGTCACCATTTGTAACAATTGTTTTTGCGCCCAAAACTTTTACCGCAGAATAAATGATTAAACTTGGATCCCCAGCGATTAAAGTCGGGTCAAAAGCCTGAGTTTTAATTCCTTTACCTTCTTCAACAAAAACACGATTTCGACTGCCAGCACTTCGACCCATTGTCCAGTAAGCGCTAACGGCATATTTTCCATCTTCGGAAAGGCCCACTACAATTCCGCGTCCTGGATATTCATTTGATTTTAATTCATTTTCTAACAATAATTCTTTCATTTTTAATTCCTATTTTTTTATTTTATAATTTTTTTTAGTTTATTGAAATACTTTTTGCGCATACGAAACAGTTGCCATCGCATCTTTTCCGTAAAAATCGGCTCCAATACTGTCAGCATATTCCTGAGTCATAACGGCGCCCCCAACGCAAACTTTTGTATCCGGCTTTTTTTCACGCAGAAGTTCAATCGTAGCCTTCATCGCAGGAACTGTCGTTGTCATCAAAGCGCTCAATCCCACGAGTTTTATATCATTTTTTATGGCAGCGTCAACAATAACTTCCGGCGGAACATCTTTTCCCAAATCAAGAACCTCAAAATCGTAATTTTCAAGCAGAACTTTTACAATATTTTTTCCAATGTCGTGAATATCCCCGTGAACCGTCGCAACAATCACTTTTCCTTTTGGCTTTCCCTTTTTCCCGGATTTTTCAAGATAAGTTTTTATTTCAGCAAATGCCGATTTTGCTCCCTCAGCAGCCATCAAAAGTTGCGGAAGATACATTTTTTTAATTTCAAATTTTTGCCCCACAAAATCAAGTGCCGGAATAATATGCTTATCGATAATTTCAACCGCTTCCAAGGATTTTAAAAGTTCAATCGTAAGATTTTTGGCGTCCTCTTTTAATCCATGAATAATTGCATTCGAAAGAGTCGAAAATTCCGTTCTTTCATCAGATTTTTGCTCAATTTTCTGCCCGCCTACCCCATTCGAATTTTGCGCAATCAGCAGAGATTTTTCTTTTTCCTTTTTTTCAGAATATTTTTCCGCAAAATTAATATAATTCAAACAATCTTTATCTTTTCCTTCCAAAAGACAAAAACTGAAATACGATTTCAACATTTCATCAGAAAGCGGATTCATAATCGCAGAAGAAAGGCCCAATTTCAACGCCATAGTAAAAAACGCTGAAGTTACAAATTCCCGATTCGGAAGCCCAAACGAAATATTTGAAACTCCAAGAATCGTGTTTCCCCCAGATTCAAAAATGCCTTTTACCGCGCCAAGCGTTGCCTTCGCCGCATTTATGTCAGAACTAACCGACATCGTAAGAGTGTCAATAATCACATCTTTTTTGGAAATTCCCCATTTTTCAGCATTCTGATAAATTTTTTCCGCAATTTTAAGTCGTTCTTCCGCCGAATCTGGAATTCCATTTTCATCGAGAGTAAGGCCAACCACAATTCCGCCATATTTTTTCACAATCGGAAAAATTTCGTCCATAATGTGCTGTTTTCCATTTACGGAATTTATCAGGGCCTTTCCGTTATAACGACGCAACGCTTTTTCAATTACTGCAGGGCTCGAAGAATCAATCTGAAGTGGCAAATTTGTAACCGACTGAAGTTCACACATTACACGAACCATCATTTTTTCTTCATCAATTTCCGGAAGTCCAACATTTACATCCAAAACATGAGCGCCCGCTTCTTCCTGCTCCAGCCCCTGATGAATAATGTACGGAATATCGTTATTTCGAAGGGCCTCTTTAAACTTTTTCTTCCCCGTCGGATTAATTCGTTCCCCAATCAAAACCGGAACATAATTTTTTCCAAAATAAACAGTTTTTGCATAAGAAGAAATTACAGATTCATTTTTTAAAACAATTTCTTTAAAAAGCGGAATTTTTTGAGAACATTTTGCCTCATTCTGAATTGCCTTAATCGTTTCACTTATAAAAGTTGGAGTCGTTCCACAGCAGCCACCCAAAAAAGCAGCCCCTTTTTTTGCAATTTCAAGCATTTTTTGTGCAAAATCAAGCGGCGTTACATCGTAAACAGTTTTTCCATTTTCTTCACGCGGAAGCCCAGCATTCGGATTTACAATCACAGGAATACTTGCCGATTTTAAAAGGCGCTCCACAACGGGAATCATTTGTTCAGGCCCAAGACTACAATTTAGGCCCAACGCACTAACGCCCAATCCTTCCAAAATCGAAACCATAACTTCAGGATTTGCACCCGTTAAAAGATTTGCTTTTTCGTCATAAACATTCGTTACAAAAATCGGAAGGTCTTTTTTTACAGATTCACACGCTTCTTTTGCCGCAATTACAGCCGCTTTCGTTTCATAAGAATCGTTCATCGTTTCAATCAGAATTGCATCAATTTCTTTTTCCAATCCGTACAAAATCGAAGTTTTAAAAAGAGAAACTGCATCTTCAAAATCAAGATCTCCCATCGGTTTTAAAAGTTTTCCGCAAGGCCCAATATCAAGTGCAATAAATTTTTTTTCCTGGCCGTTCAATTCGCGGGCTTTCTTTGCATTTTCAATCGCACTAAAAATTACATTTTTTAAAGTCGGAACCCTGATTTCAATTCCATTTTTTACGATTTTTACAGTTTCGCCTTTTTCATCCGGAAATTTTGTCGAAAAAGCCCCAAAAGTATTCGTTTTTACAATATTCGCGCCGGCATCAAAATAGCTTTTATTCAACAAAACAATTTTTTCAGAATTTGTAACATTCCACAATTCCGGAAGTTCGCCAGGCTTCAATCCCATTCCCTGCAAAACAGAACCAGTTCCGCCGTCAAAAAATAAAATCTCTTTTCCGATTAAATCTTTTAAATTTTCCATATTTATGCACCAAATTTTAAAATCTACTTTTTATTTTACATAATTTTTGATACATTTAAAAGTATAAAAATTTACAAGTGTATTTTTTTGGAGGAATTTATGGCTGTAACAGAATTAAACGAATCAAACTTCGAAGCAGAAGTTCTAGAAAGTAAAAAACCGGTTCTGGTAGATTTTTGGGCAAGTTGATGCGCTCCGTGCAGAATGCTCAGTCCCTTAATCGAAGAACTTTCACAAACCCACTCGGAATATAAATTCTGCAAAGTAAATGTCGATGATCAAGAAAAATTGGCCTACAGATTTAATGTAATGAGCATTCCACTTTTAGTCATTTTCAAAAACGGAAAAGTTACAAATCAATCAGTTGGCGCAATCCCAAAAGAACAGATTTTAGAACTTTTTAATTAATTTTTTAAAATCATCTTTAAACAAAAAAAGAGGCTATCCAAAACGGGTAGTCTCTTTCTTTTAACCAATTTCACGATTATTCAGCAGTAATCGCAATTCGTTTAGGAGTTGCAACAGCTTTTCGTGGCATTGAAACTGTCAAAACGCCATTTTTTACACTGGCAGAAAGATTTTCAGCATCAACATCTTCTGGCAAAGTGAAGCTTCTTGAGAACTGAGAATAAACTCTTTCTCGAACAAGCCATTTATCTTTATCTTTTTTGTCAGATTTGTCTTCTTTTTTCTCTTCTTTTACAGAAGAAATTGTCAAAACATTGCGATTAAGTTCAACATTTACATCTTTTTCAGTTTTTCCAG
>CAVHIX010000005.1:0-5019 GCA_963636135.1 Anaerovoracaceae bacterium | reverse complement strand
CATTTCCAATGTGTAGGCTTTTTCGTCTTCCTTAACATCTACTTTTGGCGACTGGAAAACTTTTTTTACATTAAATGATGGCATCAAAAATCCATCATCACCAAAGTCATCAAATAAGTTGTGAAATAATGCTAATTCGTTCATATTAATACCTCCGTATGAATCTACTTTTATTTTTTTGAAGGCCTTTTTTTCAGCCTTCATATATTAATATGCAAGAATTGTGCCAACTTCCAAACTTTTAAAATTTTTTCTTAAATTCCCCTGATTTTTTTATTTTTTGTACGAATTTTTTTAAATTTTTCTCTTCAAAAAAATTATTTTATCTCAAAATGAGAAAAATTTATTCACTGACTCAAAATAACACACTTTTTTGAGTCATTTTTACTCACTTTTTCAAAAAAGAAGAAAAAAATTTGCCCCTCATCGCCCAAAATTCAAAAAGACAAAAAAAATCCCTGCAACTTTTACATTACAGGGACAAATTCATAAGCGTTTACTTTCTATTAACGAGCGTATTCTACAATTCGAGTTTCACGAATCATTGTAATACGAATTCTTCCAGGATATTTTAAATCTGATTCGATTTGTTTTGCAATCTGAGTTGCCAAATCTTTTACTTCATAATCCGAAATTTTTTCGTTATTTACCAAAATTCTTAATTCACGACCAGCCTGAATTGCATACGCTTTTTCTACACCGTCAAATTTTTCTGCAATAGCCTCAAGATTTTCAAGGCGTTTTACATAATTGTCTACAGTTTCACGGCGAGCACCAGGACGAGCAGCAGAAATTGCATCAGCAATCTGAACTATAATTGCTTCCGGAGTTTCAGCTTCTACATCGTTATGGTGAGCGGCAATTGCATTGATAACTTTTGCATCTTCTCCCATTTTACGAGCGATTTCAGCACCAACTTCTGCGTGGTTTTGGTCGCTATCGTTTTCAGCACCTTTACCAATATCGTGTAAAATTGCAGCGCGTTTTGCAAGTTCGCGATCGGCACCAATTTCTGCAGCAAGAGTTGAAGCAACTTTTGCAACTTCCTTTGAGTGATTCAAAACATTCTGACCGTAACTTGTTCTAAAATAAAGACGACCTAAAGCACGAACTCCATCTGTTGGCATATTGTGAATTCCAAGATCGAATAGAGCCTTTTCGCCTTCTTCATAGATTTTATTCTGAACTTCTCTTGTTACTTTTTGAACGATTTCTTCTATTCTAGCCGGATGAATTCGACCATCAGAAATTAATCGTTCAAGCGATTCTTTTGCAATTTCTTTTCGAACCGGATCAAAACATGAAATAACAACTGCTTCCGGAGTATCGTCAATGATAATGTCAACACCTGTCAAAGTTTCTAGCGCACGAATGTTTCGACCTTCACGACCAATGATTCGGCCTTTCATTTCATCACTTGGAAGAGAAACTGTTGCAACCGTAATGTCGCCAGTAGTTTCCGGAGCAATGCGCTGAATTGCAGAAATTAAAACTTCACGAGCCTTTTTTTCGGCTGTAAGTTGCGCTTCCTGTTCAACTTTGTTCAATAATGCCTGAGCATCGTGCTTTGCATCGTTTTCAAGATTTTTGATAATCAAATCTTTTGCTTCTTGTGCAGAAAGACCAGAAATTCGTTCAAGCTCTTTGCGATATTCTTCTTCTTGTACAGATAAAGTTGTTTCGCGTTTTTTTAATGCCTGCGAAAGCGATTCGAATTCCTTTTCTTTTTTTTCACATTCAGCTGCTTTTTGATCTACAAGTTCTTCTTTTTTGTTTACTCTTGCTTCGTAACGCTGAACTTCAGCCCGGCGTTCTCGATTTTCCCGTTCTTGCTGATTTCGTTCGCGAATGAGTTCATCTTTTGCATTTAGCAAAATTTCTTTTTTCTGAGCTTCAGCTTCTCTTATAGCGTCCTGTTTAACACGTTCTGCTTTTTGTTCTGATGCAGATAATTGAAATCTGGCGTACAGCCATCGAATAGTCCATCCAAGAACAATTCCAACAATCGGGAGACAAATGAACAATATTAAATTATTCATCTTCTACACCCCTCATACTTTTATAGAATAGTTCACTCTACATTATATGTCTTATTAGATTTCCTGTCAAATGTAAAATAAAATCTGATTTTTTTTAAAATTAATTGTACATATTTTGTAAAAGTTGTATATTTTTTGATTATAACTCGCTGATTTATCCAAATTGCATGCGAGATTCCGTACGGAAAAATTGCTAAACAGGAGGTCTTATATGGGACTTTTTTCTACAAACAATCAAAAATATCTTTTCACTTCAGAATCGGTTAGCGAAGGTCACCCAGACAAAGTTTGCGACCAGATTTCAGATGCCATTCTTGACGCATGTCTAACGCTCGATCCAGACTGCCATGTTGCCTGCGAAACTTTTGCAACTACAAATTTCGTTTTAATCGGTGGCGAAATCGGATTTTCAAAAGATGCAAAACAGAATTCAAAATGGATTCACAAAAATGCTGAAAAAATCGTTCGTTCAATCGTGCAAAAAATCGGTTACACGGATAATGCATTCGGGCTAGATTACAAAAAATTTAAATTCGTGAATAAACTCCATTCTCAATCCGCAGATATTAACCAAGGTGTTGTTGGAGCGGGTCTTGCAGAATATAAGGGCCTTCAGGGAGCCGGCGACCAGGGAATGATGTTTGGCTATGCTTGTAACGAAACTCCAGAATTGATGCCAGCGCCAATCACTTACGCGCACAAACTTTTGCTCACAGCGGCAATGCTTCGTAAATCTGGGGAAATTAAATGGCTTCGTCCGGATGCAAAAAGCCAAGTTACAATCGAATACGAAAATAATCGTCCTTCAAGAATCGATACAGTTGTAATTTCTCATCAGCATGCACCAGAAGTTTCAATGGAAAAAATCCGCGAAACAATCATCAATAAAATTATAAAACCAGTTTTAGATTCAACAGGCCTTTTAGATGAAAATACAAAATATTTTATAAATCCAACGGGAAGATTTGTAACTGGTGGCCCAGACGGAGATTCAGGCTTAACCGGAAGAAAAATTATCGTTGACACTTACGGCGGAATGGGTCGGCACGGGGGTGGAGCTTTCAGTGGAAAAGATCCTTCAAAAGTTGACCGTTCGGCTGCATATATGGCTCGTTACATTGCAAAAAATATTGTTGCCGCAGAATTGGCAGACAAAACTGAAGTTGAATTGGCATACGCAATCGGCGTTCCTTTCCCAGTTAGCATTATGATTGAAACTTTCGGAACAGAAAAAGTGCCAGTTCACAAAATTGAAGAAGCCGTTAAAAAAGTTTTCGATTGTACACCAAAAGGAATAACAGAAACGTTACAGCTTAAAAATCCAATTTACGAAGCAACCGCAAGTTACGGTCATTTTGGAAGAATCGAATTTCCGTGGGAAAAAACTGACAAAGTTGAAGAACTCAAAAAACTTGTAAAATAATGATTTTACTTTCTCAAGAAGAAATAAAAAGTGTTTTTGAAATCTTTAAAAAAAATAATCCTGACCCAAAACCGGAATTAGATTTTTATTCGCCTTTTACACTTTTAGTTAGCGTGGTTTTAAGCGCTCAAACAACGGATAAAAGTGTAAATCGCGTTACAAAAATTCTGTTTCCCATTGCAGACACTCCGCAAAAAATGGCAAATCTTTCGCAGGAACAAATTGAAGAAATTATAAAACCGATTGGGCTTTCCAAAAATAAAAGTAAAAATCTTTTTCTTTTAAGTAAAATGCTTGTTTCAGATTTTGACGGAAAAGTGCCCGATACGATGGAAAATCTTACAAAACTTCCGGGGGTGGGACGAAAAACTGCAAATGTTGTGTTAAATCTTGCTTTCGCTCAGCCTACAATGCCAGTCGACACTCACCTTTTGCGGATTTGCCCCAAAATCGGGCTTGCAGAAGGCGACACTCCAGAAAAAGTTGAAAAATCCCTTTTAAACCGAATCCCTGCAGAATATTTACAAAAAGCACACCACTGGCTGATTTTGCACGGAAGATACACTTGCACCGCACGAAACTCAAAATGCGACGAATGCATTATAAAAGAATTTTGCAAACACAATTTTTAATTTTTAAGGATTTTTATGAATTATTTTAAAAAATTTACCTGGAAAAAAATTTTATCAGAATTTCCGCAAAAATCAGATTTTGAAATTCAAAAATATTACAAAATTCTTTCGCCGGATTTTCCAGATTTTTTAAAAGAATATTTAAGATTTGATTCTGTACAAAGATTAAAAAAAATCGGGCTTTTATGCGGAACAGATTGGACGCGCCTTTACAAAAATCGTTTTTTTTACTCGCGATTTGACCACAGCGTTGCAGTTGCTTTAATAATTTGGAATTTTACCCACGACAAAAAACAGACTCTTTCGGGTCTTTTTCACGATATTTCAACGCCGATTTTCAGCCATGTTGTCGATTTTAAAAACGGGGACGCCCTCACGCAGAGTTTTACAGAATCTTCCACAAAAAAAATCATTTTAAACGACGAAAAACTTTGCCAAAAATTGACTGCCGACAAAATTAAGGTTGAAGAAATTTGCGATTATCACATTTATCCGATTGCTGACAACGAAATTCCGGGTTTGAGTGCTGACCGCCTGGAATATATGTTTCCAAGTGGAGCCGCATTGCACAATATCTGGACTTTGAGTGAAATAAAAAAAGTTTACGATGACATTACGATTTTAAAAAATGAACAAAATAAAGACGAATTGGGCTTTAAAACTTTAAAAATCGCGGAATTTTACACGAAAAATTTTTGCAAAACAAGTCACATTCTTCAGTTGAACGAAAATAAACTTTGCCTTCAGCTTTTAGCAGAAATTTTAAATCTTGCGATAAAAGAAGAAATCATAAGCGAACAGGATTTTTTTACACTTTCCGAAGAAGAAGCGATTTCTGTTTTTTTAAATTACAAAAAATCAAACGAATTTTCGTGTCTTTTAAAAACTTTTTTAAATATGAAAAAAATTGAACACACTTCAAGGC
>CAVHIX010000004.1:0-24285 GCA_963636135.1 Anaerovoracaceae bacterium | reverse complement strand
TTTTCATTCAATTTGAAAATTCTACCGGCTGGACAACAAAAGAAAATTTAATTTACATAGAATAGAATTTTATATTTTTTTTGTTGCCATATTAAAATAAAATTGTTATGTTTATGATATAAAAATTATTTTTGGTGAACAAATTGCAAGATTATTATGAAATTTTAGGCGTGTCAAAATCCGCAACGCAAGAAGAAATTAAAAAAGCGTACAGAAATTTAGCGTTCAAATACCATCCGGATCGCAATCCTGGAAACGCCCAGGCAGAAGAAAAATTTAAACAGATTTCTCAGGCGTATGACACTTTAGGTGACGAGCAAAAACGCAAAAATTACGACAACGGTTCTTCTTCATTTTATCAGAATAATTATAGTTCACAAAATGCAAATTATAATCGCGCTTACACTTATTCCGGAAATTATTCAAATCCTTTCGAAAATGAAGACACATTCTGGTCATGGTTTAACTCAGCAGGAACTCAAAATCAATATCAAAAACAAGATTTTTCAGAAAGAAAAGTTACAAGAAAATTTTATTTAAAACGAATGTTGGCATCTTTAGCACAGGGATTTTTAGGCTTTATTTTACAGCCGTTTTTTAGAATCTTTTTATGGCCGATTGGTTCAATAATCGCTTTTGTTATGATTATTTCTGGTTTTGTCGGTGCCGTTCAATCCCTGTTTAAGGTAATTACTTTTAACGCTGACGGAAAATAATTCTTCCCAAATTTAAATCGTATGGTGAAAGTGCAACTTTTACACTGTCTCCAGGAACGATTCTGATAAAGTGTTTACGCATTTTTCCAGAAAGATGAGCCATAATTAAATGTCCGTTTGAAAGTTCAACTCGGAACATTGTGTTTGGCAATGCTTCTTTTACAATTCCATCAACTTCAATAGCTTCTTCTTTAGCCACGATTCCTCCAAAAATAAAAAAAACGAAACATTATAAAATTTCGCAAAAAAAAATGTTGTTTTTTTGAAGATTTACACTTATATTAGTATGTACAAAACAAAAAAAATTGTCAACCTAACCGGATTTGACTTTTAGGGAGTACTTGTTTATGGACGCAAATTTTTTAGAATCAGTTCAGCAGAAATTAAAATCAGAAAAAGAAGAATTAATTCAGGCTTTAACAGCCAAATCAGACGATATGAAAAACTTAATTAAACCTCAGGAATCAGGGGACGAAGTAGATGTTGCTTCAGATGCAGTAGACAGAACTTTGTTGGATTCTCTTGGTGCAAAAGACGCAGAACATTTAAAAATGATTGACAGTGCCTTAGAGCGCCTTCGTGTAGGCCGATACGGAATTTGTATTTCATGCGGAAAAGAAATTCCTAAAGAACGATTAGAAATTCTTCCATATACTGTAATGTGTGTTTCTTGCGCTAGTGCTGCAGAACGAAAACGCCGTTAATTTTTTTATTTTACTACTTGAAATTATTTTCAAAATTTTATAAATTATTAATACTACGATTGGTGATTTTACGCTTGTTGTAGTATCAGGGTTCTTTGATTGTCAGCAAAACTTAATGTTTTGGTAATTCCGTAAAGTTAACTTAATGTTTTCAGGTAATTACGGCCCTGGGTGCAAGTTTCTGCCGTTGGTAGAAAAAGTGTTTGGCATTACATGGGTTTTGGCAGGTCGTTCTGACCAGGCTCTGGATACCAAACCAGTTATCAAATTAGAAGTTTGATGATGATCGGTGGTTCCGGCCATAGATGTTTCGAAATTATGGAATATCATAATAAAATATTTATTGTCCGTTCAATCAAATCATCATAATTCCTCTATTAAACCAATTGTTCTTGCGAATAAATTTTACGCCTGTAGGTTGTAATATTTGTTCTGGCTTAAAGTGCAGGAGCATAAAAATAAACAAATACCGATTTTAAATTTATTTCGGTAAGGAGAAAAACATGGCAAAGGAGAAGTTCGTTCGAACTAAACCTCACATGAATGTAGGTACTATTGGTCACGTAGACCATGGTAAGACAACTCTTTCAGCAGCTATCACTTCATATTGTGCTAACAAATATGGTGATAAAGCTCTTAAGTACGATGAAATTGATAACGCTCCAGAGGAAAAGGAACGTGGTATTACAATCAATACTCGTCACTTGGAATATCAGTCAGAAAAACGTCACTATGCACATATCGACTGTCCAGGACACGCTGACTATATCAAAAACATGATTACTGGTGCCGCTCAGATGGATGGTGCTATTCTTGTAATCGCTGCTTCTGATGGTGTTATGGCTCAGACTCGTGAACACCTTTTACTTGCTCGTCAGGTAGGTGTACCAAAGATTATCGTTTTCTTAAACAAAGTTGACCAGCTCGACGGCGATGAAGAAATGTTGATGCTCGTAGAAGAAGAAGTAAAAGATGTTATTAAATCTTACGGCTTCTCTGAAGACACACCAATCATCAAAGGTTCTGCTTTCAAAGCTTTAAACGAATCTTCTAATCCAGAAAATACAAAATGTATTGAAGAATTACTTAACGCTATGGATACATGGTTCGATGATCCAGAACGTGATGAAGATAAACCATTCTTGATGCCAATTGAAGACATCTTTACAATTTCTGGTCGTGGTACTGTAGTAACAGGACGTATCGAACGCGGTGTTGTAAACATGGGTGATTCAGTACAGATCGTAGGTATCCGTCCAACTCAGGATACAACTGTAACTGGTATCGAAATGTTCCAGAAAACACTTGATAAAGGTATCCCAGGTGATAACGTAGGTATCCTTCTTCGTGGTGTAGAAAAGAAAGATGTAGTTCGCGGACAGGTTCTTTCTGCTCCAAACTCAATCCACCCACATACAAAATTCGAAGCTCAGATTTATGTATTAACAGAAGCTGAAGGTGGACGACATTCTTCATTCCGTAATGGATATAGACCACAGTTCTACTTCCGTACAACAGATATTACAGGTACTGTAATGCTTGGTGAAGGTGTAGAAATGGTTAACCCTGGTGACAATGTAAAAATCATTGGTGAACTTATCCACCCAATCGCTATGGACGAAGGTCTTAAACTTGCTATCCGTGAAGGCGGACGAACAATCGCTTCTGGACAGGTAACAAAGATTATCGAATAGTTAATAGATGACTGACTTATATCCTTAATTGGTAGATAAGTCAGTCAATCCTTGGAGGATAAATTCATGGCTAATGGAAAGATTCGTGTTCGACTTCGTGCATTTGATGTTGAACTGATCGATCAGAGTGCTAAATCAATCGTGCAGACAGTACAGAAAGCTGGCGCAAAGGTTTCAGGACCAATCCCGCTTCCTACAAGAATCAATAAAGTTACAGTTCTTCGTTCACCACATGTAAATAAAAAATCACGTGAACAGTTCGAAATGAGAACTCACAAAAGACTTATTGACATCTTAAATCCAACATCTGATGTTATGGATTCTTTGATGAAACTTGAACTACCTGCAGGTGTAGATGTAGAAATTAAACAGTAATTTTACTGTTTTAAGGTACGGTCCCCCGGATCTGGGATGACGGCCTATAAAAAATTAAAAGAACGTTTGTTCTTATAGGAGAAATCAGAATGAAAGGTCTGATCGCAACAAAAGTAGGAATGACACAGGTTTTCGACGAAAGCGGCAATTTGACACCAGTCACCGTGATCCACGTTGAACCAAACACTGTTATTGCTACAAAAACAAAGGAAACATGCGGATATGATGCTGTTGTTCTTGGCGTAGGTGATTTAAAACCTAACAAGGCAAATAAAGCATATAAAGGCATTTTTCCAGAAAATGTTACTCCAAAACGTCACTTAAAAGAATTCCGCGACTACGAAAAAGAAGTTGCTGTAGGTGACAATATTGGTTTGGAACTTTTCAATGAATCACGTTTCTTGGATGTTACTGCTACTTCTAAAGGTAAAGGTTTCCAGGGCGTTATGAAGAGATGGGGCTTCCATGGTGGACGCGCTACTCACGGTTCAAAATTCCACAGAGAACCGGGTGGTACAGGAAACTGTACAACTCCAGGACATTGTTTCAAAAATGTTAAGCTTCCTGGTCACATGGGATTCAAACGAGTTACAGTACAGAATCTCAAAATTGTTAAAATTGACCCAGAATTAAATGTAATTTTAGTTCGCGGTGCTGTTCCTGGCAATAAAGACTGCACACTCATCGTGAAGTCCGCAGTAAAGAAATAATCAGAGGATTAGAATATGGAAAAGAAAGTATATTCAACTGATGGTAAAGAACTGCGTACAATCACTTTAGATGATAAAGTATTCGGTCTTCCAGTAAATGATGATGTTATTTACTACGCCATTACAAACGAACTTGCTAATATGCGTGTTGGAACTGCTTGTACTAAAGGACGTGCTGAAGTTCATGGTTCAAACGCAAAGCCTTATAAGCAGAAGGGAACTGGTAATGCTCGTCGTGGTGATAAAAAATCGCCAATTTGTGTAGGTGGTGGTACAATTTTTGGACCAAAACCAAGAGATTTCAGTTATTCAATGCCAAAAAAGGCAAAAAGACTTGCTATGAAATCTATTTTGAGCATGCAGGCTCAGAGTGACAGATTCACAGTAGTTGAAGATTTTACTATCGAAAGTGGTAAAACAAAGGATTTAGTTAAAATCCTTAACAATTTTGCAAAAGATGAAAGAACAGTTGTTGTTCTAAAAGATGATGATGCAAAGATTAAACAGGCTGGAAAAAATATTCCAACATTGTCTTTCCTTTCATATAATCGTCTTAGAGCACACGACTTATTCTACGCTCGCAAAGTTGTTGTACTTGAAAGTGCTGTAAAAAATCTTTCTGATTTTTATGCAGAAGACAAGGAGGCTAAATAATGGATGTAGCTGATATTCTTATTGAGCCTGTAGTTTCAGAAAAGGCAAATGCTCTTCGTGAACAGAATAAGTACGTATTCATCGTACAGCCATCTGCAACAAAAACACAGATTAAAGAAGCAGTATCAAAACTTTTCAATGTAAAAGTAGTTGACTGTACAACAATTAATGTTATGGGCAAAATGAAACGACTTCGTGGTAAACCTGGTCGTACTAGTTCATATAAAAAAGCAATTGTACGTTTGGAAGCTGGTCAAACAATCCAGGCTTTTGAAGGCGTATAATCCGCGTAGACTAAGGGGAATATAAAATGGCTCTTAAAGTATTTAAGCCAATGACTGCAGGTACTCGCGGAAGAGTTGACCTGATCAGAGAAGAACTGACAACTAATACACCCGAAAAAAGTTTAGTGTCAGGCAAAAAGTCAAATGGTGGACGTGGTGCTGGTGGTCGTATTTCTGTACGTCATCAGGGTGGCGGTCACAAAAGACTTTATCGTGATATAGATTTTAAGCGTGACAAGCACGGAATTCCTGGAACCGTAAAAACAATTGAATACGATCCAAATAGAAGTGCTAATATCGCTTTGGTTTTCTATGCTGATGGTGATAAACGCTATATTATTGCGCCAAAAGGTTTGCAGGTAGGACAGAAAATTATGTCTGGTGCTAATGCAACTCCTACAGTTGGAAATGCTCTTCCACTTGAAAACATTCCAGTTGGTTTTACAATTCATAATATTGAATTAAACCTTGGTTGTGGTGGACAGTTAGTTCGTTCAGCTGGTGCAAGTGCAATGATCGCTGGTCGTGAAGGTGATTACGTTATTGTTCGTCTTCCTTCAAGTGAAATGCGCAAAATCAATTGTAAATGTTATGCTACAATTGGTGTAGTCGGAAACGAAGAACACATGAATGTTCAGCTTGGAAAAGCTGGTCATAAACGTTGGTTGGGTATCCGCCCTACAGTTCGTGGTATGGCTATGAACCCGGTTGATCACCCTCTTGGTGGTGGTGAAGGTGCTGGAAAAGGACGTAACCCTGTTACTCCATGGGGACAGCCTTGTAAAGGTTACAAGACTCGCAACAAGAGAAAGCCGTCTAACAACTTTATTGTTTCACGACGTAAGAAGTAGTTGCATAGGAGATAACTGTGTCAAGATCTGTTAAAAAAGGTCCTTTTGTAGAGAAAAGCCTTTACAAAAAGGTAATAGCAATGAATAAAGAAGCAGACCGTAAGATTATTAAAACTTACTCACGCTGCTCTACAATCATACCTGAAATGGTAGGTAATACTATTTCTGTATATAATGGTAAATCATGGATTCCAGTATATGTTACTGAAAACTTGGTTGGACACAAACTCGGTGAATTTGCTCCAACTCGTACATATCATGGACATGGTAATACAGATAAATCAGCTAAGGCTGATAAATAATAGGTGGATATTATGGCTGAAAAGAAAGGTTATGTAGCCACTACTAAGTTCCTTATTGCTTCACCAACTAAGGTTCGCCCAGTTGCTCATTTGGTTAATCAGCAACCATGTACAAAGGCATTGGCAATTCTTGCAAATATGCCTCAGAAAGGTGCTGATCTTATCAGTGCAACATTAAAGTCTGCAATTGCAAATGCACTTTATGCGAATAATAATCTTGATGAAGATATGTTATACGTTAAAGAAATCAGAATCGACGAAGGTCCAAGACTTAAAAGAGTTTGGTTCCGCGCTCGAGGTCGTGCTGATCAGCTTTTAAAACGTATGTGTCATATTACCGTCATCGTTGACGAGAAGGCGGGGGAATAAAGTGGGTCAGAAAGTTAGTCCAATCGGTTTACGCTTAGGTGTAAACAAAACATGGCAATCACGTTGGTATGCAGATTTTCGTGAATATGCAGACTTAGTTCTTGAAGATATGAAAATCAGAAAAATGGTTTTAGCTCTTCCAGAATGTAAAAACGCTGATATTGCTGAAATAGAAATCATTCGTCATCCACAGCGTGTGACTATTGTAATTCACACTGCTCGTCCTGGTGTTATCATCGGCGTAAAGGGTGCAACAATTGAAAAAATTAGCGGCGATATCCAGAAGCAGCTTACAAAAAAAGTTCAGATCAAAATTAAGGAAGTTAAACGCGCAGAAGTTAATGCAAGTTTAGTTGCCCAGAATATTGGTCGTCAGCTTCAGGGTCGTGGTGCATTCAAAAAGGTAATGAAACAAGCTGTTAGCAATGCAATGCGTGCTGGTGCACAGGGTGTTAAGGTTCGTCTTAGTGGTCGTCTTGGTGGGGCAGATATGTCTCGTACAGAAGAACACAAGGAAGGCCGAGTACCTCTTCATACACTTCGTGCTGACATTGATTACGGAACATTTGAAGCTCATACAACATACGGAAAAATCGGTATTAAAGTTTGGGTTTATAATGGAATGAATTACGGCATTGAACAGAATGAAGATGCTGGACAGCTCGTTCGAAAACCACGTCGAGAACGTCGTTCTAATGATAAGAACGAAGGTGCAGATAAGGCTGAAAAATCAGAACCTTCTGCAAAGGCAAGGAGTTAGTTATGCCACTGAGTCCTAAAAGAGTAATTCATCGAAAGGTACAGCGCGGTAGAGAAAAGGGTAATGCAACTCGCGACAACACAATCGATTTCGGAAACATCGCTTTAGTAGCTTTGGAACCAACTTGGTTGAGTGCTCGTGTAATTGAAGCAGGTCGTGTTGCTATTAATCGTAAGCTTGACCGTAAAGGACAGGTTTGGATTCGTGTTTTCCCAGATAAACCGATTTCTAAAAAACCTGCAGAAGTTCGTATGGGTAAGGGTAAAGGTGCTCCAGAATCTTGGGCAGCTGTTATCAAACCTGGTATGATTCTTTTTGAAGTAGCTGGTGTTGATTTGGATGTTGCTACAAGAGCATTAGAACTTGCAGCTGATAAGCTCCCAATCAGAACTAAAATTGCTTATAAGCCAACACAAGACTAAGGAGGAATAAGATGGCAGATTCAAAAAAGAAAACTGATAAAGAATTATCTTATTCAGAATTAGTTGCAAAACGTGATGAGCTTAAGAAAAAATACATGGATCTCCGTTTTAAGATGGTGATTTCTCATGTAGATAACCCAATGCAGAAACGTACAATGCGTCGTGAAATCGCACGCTTGAATACGTTCATTCAGCAGAAAGAAACTGCTGGAGAAAACAAGTAGGAGCTGAACCGTGGAAGATAAAGCTGTTCAGACTGTAAAGCCAACAAAAAGATCTTTCGTTGGTGTTGTTACAAGCGACAAGATGGAAAAATCAATCGTTGTTTCAATCACAACAAAGAAAATGGATCGTCTTTACAAGAAGTACGTTACACAGACTAAAAAATATATGGCCCATGATGAAAAAGGTGAAGCTAGAATTGGCGACACTGTAAAAATCGTGGAATGCAGACCACTTAGCAAAAATAAATGCTGGCGTCTTGCAGAAATCGTAGAACGCGCTAAATAAGGCAGGGGTTAAGATTATGATTCAAATGCAGTCATGTATGACAGTTGCTGATAACTCTGGTGCTAAGATCGCTCAATGTATCAAAGTACTAGGTGGTACTCACCGCCGTTATGCTGGAATTGGCGACATCGTAGTAGTAGCAATTAAAGATGCTATTCCTACTTCTACAATTAAAAAGGGTAAGATTGAAAAGGCAGTAATCGTGCGTCAAGCAAAAGAATACCGCCGTCCTGATGGAACTTATATTCGATTTGATGATAATGCTTGCGTTATCGTTGATGATAATAAAAATCCAAAAGGAAAACGTATCTTTGGACCTGTAGCTCGTGAGCTTCGTGATATGGATTTTATGAAAATCGTATCTTTGGCTCCAGAGGTTCTATAAGGAGTTATTTGAATGGAAAAGAAATTTAAAATCCGTAAAGATGACACTGTAGAAGTTATTGCAGGTAAAGATAAAGGTAAACGCGGAGCAGTAGTTCGCGTTATTACTAAAAAAGATGCAGTAATCGTATCTGGTGTAAACATTGTTAAAAAAGCAATGAAAAAACGAAGCCAACAAGATCAAGGCGGAATCGCTGAAATCGAAGCTCCGTTAAATATTTCAAACGTAGCAATCGTATGTAAAAAATGCGGTCGCCCGGTGAAAATTGGTTATAAAATGGACGGCGATAAAAAAGTTCGTGTCTGCCGTAAATGTGGAGATATACTGTAATGGCTAATTACGTACCTCGGCTTAAGAAAGTCTATAAAGACGAAATCGCTCCTGCATTGAAAAAAGAATTTAATTATTCTACTCCAATGCAGATTCCTGCTATCAAAAAAGTTGTTGTTAGCATGGGTGTAGGCGAAGCTCTCACAAATAAGAAACTTCTTGATGCTGCAGTAACTGACTTAACACAAATTACTGGTCAGAAAGCGGTAAAGACAAGAGCAAAAAAGAGTATTGCTAACTTCAAACTTCGTGAGGGCAATGAAATTGGTGCAATGGTAACTTTGCGCGGTACAATTATGTATGAATTCTTGGATCGCCTTATTAACGTTGCTCTTCCTCGTGTAAAGGATTTTCGTGGTATTAAAGCAACTGGTTTTGATGGACACGGAAATTTCTCTCTTGGTATTACTGAACAGATTATTTTCCCAGAAATCGATTTTGATAAAATTACAAAAATCGCTGGTATGAATATTACTGTTGTAACAAGTGCAAAGACAGATGCTGAAGCTAAAGCTTTGCTTACCAAGTTTAACATGCCATTCCGTAAGTAAGTGAGGCGTCCATGGCTAAGAAATCATTGATTATTAAAGCCGATCGCAAACAGAAATATGAAACTAGACAGTATAATCGCTGTCAGCTTTGCGGTCGTCCTCGTGGATATTTGCGAAAATATAAGATGTGTCGTCTTTGTTTCCGTAAATTAGCAAGTGAAGGCCTTCTTCCAGGCGTCACAAAATCTAGTTGGTAGAGTGGTAGGAGAATAAAATGAGTGCATCAGATCCAGTAGCAGATATGCTTACAAAGGTTCGCAATGCGGCTGTAGCCCGCCACGAAAAAGTTGATATTCCTGCTTCAAAATTAAAGTTGGAAATCATTAAAATTCTTAAAACTGAAGGTTATATTAAGAATTTTAAAAAGGTTCAGGAAGAAGGACATTCAATTATTCGTATATTCTTGAAATATGATGACAATAATGAACCAGTAATCCATGGTGTTAAAAAAATTTCAACACCTGGTCGCCGTGTTTATTCAGGTTACAAAGATCTTCCGCGTGTTTATAACGGTTACGGAACGATCATCGTTTCAACATCTTCTGGTGTTACAACAGGTAAAAAAGCATCAGAAAAGATGGTTGGTGGCGAATTAGTTTGCACTATCTGGTAGTAGGGGGAAGAAATGTCAAAAATTGGTAAACTTCCAGTTACAGTTCCAGCTGGTGTAACAGTAACTTTTAATGATGGCGTTATTTCTGTAAAAGGCCCAAAAGGTGAACTTAAACAGGAAATCAACAAAAACATTAAAGTTGAAATTAAAGACGGTGAAGTTGCTTTGTCTACATTAGATGGTTCAAAGCAGACAAATGCTTTCCATGGTCTTTATCGTAATTTGATTCACAATATGGTAATTGGTGTAACAACTGGATTTACAAAAACTCTTGTAATTACAGGTGTAGGTTATCGTGCTGAAGTTCAGGGAAAAGTTCTTATGCTTAACCTTGGATATTCAACAGATTTCTTTGCAACAATTCCAGAAGGTCTTACTGTAACTGCAGATGCTCAGGGAAAGGTAATAATTTCTGGTATCGATAAACAGCAAGTTGGTGAATTTAGTTCACAGATTCGTAAATTAAGAAAACCTGAACCTTATAAAGGAAAAGGTGTTCGTTATGAAACTGAAGTTATCCGACGCAAAGTTGGTAAGACTGGTGTAAAATAAGGTGAAGTGCTATGTTTAAAAAATTAAACGATAAAGACAGAAAACGCCTTCACAGAAAGATTCATATTCGTAAAAGCGTTTATGGTACTGCAGAACGTCCTAGAATGACTGTTACTCGCAGTAACAAAAATCTTTCAATACAGGCGATTAATGATGATGAGGGAATTACCCTTGCTTCAATTTCTACTTTGGAAAAAGATTTTGCAGCACTTAAACCAAATGTTGAAGGTGCAACAAAACTTGGTGAAGCATTCGGTGCAAGACTTAAAGATAAAAATATTACAACTGTAGTATTTGACCGTAACGGTTATCTTTATCACGGTGTTGTAAAAGCCCTTGCTGATGGTACAAGAAGTGCCGGAATCGTATTCTAGGAGTTACTATGGAACGCAAGAATTTTGAAAAAGAACCAAAAGAATTTGTAGAAAAACTCGTAACTCTTAACCGAAACAGCAAAACTGTAAAAGGTGGACGAAGAATGTCTTTTACAGCTCTTACAGTTGTTGGTGATAAAAAAGGTCGTGTTGGATACGGTTTTGGTAAAGCTAATGATGTATCAGAAGCTATTAAAAAGAGTATTGAAAAAGCAAAGAGAAATCTTGTAGTTGTACCTTTGAAAAATGGATCAATTCCACACGAAATCATTGGTAAATATAAGAGTTCATCTGTTCTTCTTAAACCAGCTTGTTCCGGTACTGGAATTATCGCTGGTGGTGCTGTTCGTATGATTATGGATGCAGCCGGAGCTACAGATGTTCTTGCTAGATCTTTGGGTTCACGAACTACAGTAAATGTTGTTCGAGCTACTTTTAATGCAATCGATGATTTACTCGATGCTAAAAAAGTTGCTGCTGCAAGAGGTAAAACTCTTGATGAGTTGTGGGGGTAATCTATGGCAGGTAAATTAAAGATTACACTTGTAAAAAGTACAATTGGACAGAAGCCGGCTAAAGTTGCAACAGTTCGTTCTTTAGGTTTAAAAAAGATTAATTCTTTTGTTGAACATGAAGATAACGCTGCAATTCGTGGTATGGTTGCTTCTGTTGCTCATCTTGTAAAAGTTGAGGAGACAAAATAATGTCAGATTATAATCCAATACTCAGCGCTCCTAAAGGTGCTAATAAAAATCCTAAACGTGTTGGACGTGGTTCTTCATCAGGACTTGGTACAACAGCAGGTAAAGGTAATAAAGGTCAGCAGTCAAGATCTGGTGGTAAAACATATGTAGGTTTTGAAGGCGGGCAGATGCCTTTGTATCGTCGTATTGCTCGACGCGGATTTTCAAACTATCCTTTCAAAAAAGAATTTGTTTGTATCAACGTTGAACAGCTTGAAGCTAAATTTGCTGATGGTGAAACAGTAAATAAAGAATCTCTTGTACAGAAAGGCTTTATTTCTGCAAAATCTAATTCACTTGTAAAAGTTTTAGGAAATGGTGATATTTCTAAAAAACTTACAGTGAATGTTGATAAAATTTCTGAATCAGCAAAAGCTAAAATTGAAAAAGCTGGCGGTACAGTTACTGTTGCTGAAAAAGCTGAATAAGACCGGAGAAGAACATGGCAAGCAATCCAATTGTAAATATGTTTAAAGTAAAAGAACTTCGTTCTCGTTTGTTTTTTACTTTGGTAATTTTAGCAGTTTTCCGTTTGGGAAGTGTTATCACAATTCCAGGTATTAATGCACAGGCGTTGCTCGCTTACTTTAATAGTTTAGCTGAAAGCAATAATAATGCTTTTGCCAGTTACATTGACTTTTTTGTTGGTGGGGCATTTTCAAATTTTTCTGTTTTCATGTTAGGTGTAATGCCATTCATTTCAACACAGATTATAATGCAGCTTGCTGTGATAATTTTTCCTTCTTTGAAAAGAGCAGTAAATGAAGATGGTGGACAGCGTAAACTTGCAAAATGGACTAGAATTGGAACAATTTTCGTTTGTTTATTGCAAGCTTTAGCTGTTACCCAGTATGCGCGTGGAATTCCTAGTTGTATCCCTGAAGATCCAAAATGGACTTTCTATGCAATGATTATTTTAACTGTAACTACAGGTTCTATGATTACAATTTGGTTAGGCGATCAAATTACAGCGCATGGCGTTGGAAACGGTATTTCAATGCTTATCTTTGCCGGAATCGTTGCTCGTCTTCCAAAAGCTATTGTTGAACTTGTAGAAAAAGTTAAAAGCCAGGAGTTAAATCCTGTTTTCGTAATCATCGTTTTGGTTATGTTCGTTGTATTGATTGGTCTTGTAATTTTTGAAGAATCAGGCGAACGAAAAATTCCTGTAAATTATGCAAAGCGTGTAGTCGGAAGAAAAATGTATGGTGGACAAAATACATATATTCCATTTAAGGTAAATCCTTCAAATGTAATTCCTTTGATTTTTGCTTCATCACTTTTGACTTTACCACTTCAGCTAATTTCAATGATAGGACATGGTGAGAATCCTCCTCAGTGGATTGCTACTTTAACAAATAGGCTTTCTCCTGACGGGGTTCTTTATAATGTGTTGTTGGTTGTTTTAATCGTATTCTTTGCATATTTCTATACTCAAGTTACTTTGAATCCTACAGAAATTGCTAAAAATATCCGTGAAAACGGTGGATCTATTCCAGGTGTTCAGCCACAAAAAACAGAAGAATATTTGCAGAAGATTTTAAATCGATTAGTATTACCAGGTTCATTGTTCCTTGCAGCAATTGCAGTTATTCCAACAATTGTTCAAAATCTTTTTGGTTTCCCTCGTGAAATTTCAATGTTGATGGGTGGAACTTCGCTTATCATTTTGGTAGGTGTAGATTTGGATACAATGAGTCAGATTGAAGCTCTTATGAAAATGCATCATCAGGAAGGACTTACTAAAAAGGGCAAAATTCGATCACGAAATTTATAAAATTTTCTCAAAAAGTAGTAGAAAAAGATTGGGAATATGTGATATTATAGTTTTCACTGAATTGTCTCTCATTGCGAGGTGCTTAAAGATTCAGTGAAACTACATATTTCCAGGGGGCTTTTATGAAAGTACGAACCAGTGTAAAACCTATCTGTGATAAGTGTAAGGTTATTAAAAGAAACGGAATTGTCCGTATTATTTGTGTAAACCCTAAACATAAGCAGAGACAGGGCTAAGGAGTAACAGAATGGCTCGAGTATCGGGAGTTGATATCCCTAATAAACACCTAGGTATTGCATTGACATATATCTATGGTATTGGTCGTTCGGCAGCTAAAGCAATTTGTGAAGAAGCAAAAATTGACATTAATAAAATGGCAAATGATCTTACACAAGATGAACTTGCTAAGTTGCGAGAAGTAATTGATAAAAATTATAAGGTAGAAGGTCGTCTCCGCACAGAAATTGGTCTTAACCTTAAACGTTTGATGGATATTGGTTGCTATCGTGGCCTTAGACATCGAAGAGGTCTTCCAGTACGTGGTCAGCGCACTCGTACAAATGCACGTACTCGCAAGGGTAAGAAGAAGACTGTTGCTAATAAGAAGAAATAGAGGCGGAGGAAATTAATGGCTACTGTTAAAAAACGAAAGGAAAAAAAGAGCGTATACGAAGGAAATATTTATATCCAAGCTACGTTCAATAATACTATCGTAACTGTAACAGACATGAAAGGAAATGCTTTATCTTGGGCATCTTCTGGTGGACTTGGTTTCCGTGGAGCAAAAAAATCTACTCCATTTGCAGCTCAGTCTGTTGCCGAAACTGCATTGCAGAAGGCCGCAAGTTATGGTTTGCGTGAAGTTCATGTGTATGTAAAAGGACCTGGAATGGGACGTGAAAACGCAATCCGTTCTATTGGTGCAATGGGATTAAAAGTTAGATCTATTTCTGATGTAACTCCAATTCCTCATAATGGATGTCGTCCACGTAAGACACGTCGAATGTAATTACAATAGAGGAGATTTATTATGGGAAAAAGCACTCAACCACTTTTAAAAAGATGTAAATCTTTAAGTATTAAGCCTATTGTGATGGGTTATACAAAAGAATCTAAAAGAAATCTAAAAGAAGTTCGTCGTAAGAGATCTGAATACGGTCTTCAGCTTGATGAAAAACAGAAAGTTAGATTCATTTATGGTGTTATGGAAAAACAGTTCCACAAATACTATGAAATGGCAACTAAAAAAGACGGCATTACAGGTGAAATGCTTCTTCAGATTCTTGAATCAAGACTTGATAATGTTGTATACCGCTTAGGCTTTGCCAAAACACGCAAACAGGCTAGACAAATGGTTAACCACGGTCACATTAATGTGAACGGAAATAAAGTTAACATTCCTTCTTATCTTGTAAAAGTAGGCGATGTTATCACTGTAAAAGAAAACTCTGGAATTAAAAAACTTATTCTTTCTAATAATGATGTAGTTGTTCCTGGTTGGCTTGAAGCAGACAGAGACAATTTTACTGGAAAGGTTATCAATTTAGCTACAAAATCTGATATTGATTATGCAGTTAAAGAAAGCCTTATCGTTGAATTTTATTCGAAATAATAAGAAGGAGTTGAGATGGCTCGCAAAAATCTGCTTAAAGGTTTTAAGAAACCTAAAGGTATTAACTTTGAGCATCTTGAGACAAATCCGAATTACGGAAAGTTTACTGCATTTCCATTTGAAACAGGGTTTGGTACAACTGTAGGAAACACATTGCGCCGAGTTTTGCTTTCTTCTATTCAGGGATATGCAATTACTTCAGTTCGTATTACATCTTATGATGCTGATGGTGTTCCTCATGTTATTTCTAGTGAATTTGAAGCAATTCCAGATGTTGCAGAAGATACATTAGAAATTATAAACAGTCTAAAACAGATCCGTTTGCGACTCCCGAACGACAAAGATACAGATACAATTCTTTATGAATTTGCAGGTCCTGGAACAATTAAGAGTCAAGATTTTGCAAAAGAAGGTGAACTTGAAGTTATGTCTAAAGATATGGTTGTCTTTACCATGATGGAAGGTGCTAAACTTGATATTGAAATTGAAGTCGATCTTGGTCGAGGATATGTTCCTGCAGAAGTAAATAGTCATTATATTGAAGTTGTTGGTACAATTCCAATGGATGCAATTTTTACTCCTGTGCCGAAGGTAAAATATTCTATTGAACCTTGTCGTGTAGGTCAGCGCAATGATTATGATAAACTTGTGCTTGAAATTTGGACTGACGGAACAATTGCACCGGAAGATGCATTAGGTGAAGCTGCAAAGATTGCTGAAGATCATTTTTCAATCTTTGTAAACTTTAATGATAGTGAAGTCGCTGGTAATGATGATAGTGATGGAGAAGATGTTAAAGTAAAAGAAATTCTTAACACACCTGTTGAGGAACTTGAACTTTCTGTACGTTCTTCTAACTGCTTGAAGAACGCAAATATTCGCACTATCGGTGAATTAACTAAAAAGACAGAAGAAGATATTGCAAAAACTCGTAATTTCGGAAAGAAGAGTCTTGATGAAATTAAGTCTAAATTGCAGGAATGGGGATTGACCCTTGGAATGACTGATTACAGTCAGTTGAAGAATTCTGTCAATACTACAAAGCAGAAGGAAAAAACAGATGAATCATAGAAATGGTTTTAATCCGCTTTCGCGAACAACTGCACATCGTCGTGCAATGTCACGCAATATGGTAACATCACTCTTTAGATTTGAACGCATTACAACTACAAAATCTAAAGCTCTCGAAGTGCGAAAAGCAGCTGAAAAATTGATTACTAGAGCTAAAGTTGATTCTGTACACAATCGTCGTGAAGTAGCTAAATTCATTGCTGATGAAAAAGTTTTGAACAAATTGTTTACAGAAATCGGTCCTCGTATGAAAGACCGCAATGGTGGATATACTCGTGTTCTTAAACTCGGTTTCAGACAGGGTGATGCAGCTGATATGGTAATCCTTGAATTGGTTGACTATAAACTTGAAGCTGCTGAAGAAAAAGAAGCTCCAAAAGCAAAAAAAACATCTGCAAAAAAAGCAGCTGATGCTGCAGATAAGGAGTAGAATATGTCTAAAAACCATCGTGGAACTGGTATTCGTGAACTTGCTGCACACGGAAGAGGAACTTGTCCTATTTGCAAAAGTACTGGAATCAAACTTCTTTATGAAAAAGAAATTGATGGTAACACAGTAAACATTTGTAAATTTTGCAATGCTAACTTAAAAAATAAAGCTAAAAACGCTGTAGCAACTCCTGCTGCTGAGTAGTTTTACTTTTAGCAATGCATTCAGCCACCCTATGTACTAGGGTGGTTCTTTTTTTAACTAAAAAATTTTGGATTGGGGATTTTATTTAAAATTTTTAGTGAAATATTAAAAATCTGATTTACGAAAATTGCGGAATTAGTTTTAAAATTGAAAGATAGTAAGCACTTTCTGCGGAAGAAACATATTTATTTATTGAAATCGTAATTTCGATTTGGGAAACGCTGTCTTGAATTGGGATTGAAAATTCTGAATCGTTTTGGAATGTTGCGGTAACTGATTTTGATTCTGAGGAAGTTGTTTTTTTGACTGAAAATGACGGCGTTGTGCTTGAGTTTGTTTGAAAATATGATTTTATGTTTGTAACAGTTGTGTTTTCTGGGAAGTTTAGGGTTATTGTAAAAGAATTTGTTGAAGAGCCTGTGGAATCTGTTGGGTTTGTTTTAAATTTGTAAAAAGTTTCGTCGTCTTGGAAGATGTTTGAAAAAGAGCCTTCTGAATATTTTGAGAGAAGGTTTGAGTTTTTGCCATAGCCGGTTGATGTTAAAACTGCGGAAAAATCTTTGGCGGTGTAATATTGCGTTTGGTCTTCGGCGGGGTTAATTGTTTGGCAACTTGAAAATAAAATCAAAATTAAAAAAGATAAAAAAATCATATAGAGATTATAAATTTTTTGGTAAAGAATTCAAGACTTGTAAAAGTGTAGCGCGCGTTAGGGATTGTAGTGGCCGCTTTGCGGTTGCGAAGCAATGAAACCACGAAAAGCCCGGCCTGACTTGAAAAGGAAGGAAACGCCAAAATCAATTTTAATTCTTTAAGAAAAAGTCTAAATTTATTGAAATTTAGCGATTTTCTGTGTATTTTATATAGTATGAAAATGCCCGTTGAAGATGTAATTGAATGTTTTTTGCGCACATATATGGATGTGTTTTCGCTTAAGGAATTTACTTCGCTGATGAATGAACTTGGCGGCGATTTTACACAGGACGAGTGTCGGATTTTTTTAAGCAATTTTTCGAATGTTTTTGAACTTGAAAACGACAATTTTATTACTCGCGCGGGGGCCTTTACAAATTACTGTTTTACTTTTAAGCCTACAAAAGAAGAGGTTGATCGCGGGGTTTTTATTGTTGGTGATCGTTTTATGCCTTTTATCGACCCGGAAATGAATTCTTGTATGCTTAAAATTTTTAAGGAAGGCACGACGAAAAAACTGAAAAAGCGAATTGAAGAATTTGATTCGGATTTTGTGCTGGACTTTTTTTCATTTTACGGAATTGAATATGCATCTCAGGTGATTGCCTCTGATCCGGCGTGTTGCGAATTAAATTTGGAAGAATCTGAATTTGAACTTCCGGAAAAAGTAAAAATCACTTGTTTTGATATACAAGATTTGATTTCGTCCGGGGAATTTTCTTACGGGGATAGAATTTGCTGCAGGGTTGTAAATTGGCAGGCGGGGGAAGTCGAGTTTAAGGTCGTTCAGAAAAATAAAAATCTTTCGGTGCTTGATTCTAGGGATTTGGAGCGGGGAAACTGGTATTCTGTTTTTGAAAAGGAAATTTTAAAAGTTTTTGAAAATAAAGGGCCTTGCAAGTCGATGGAAGAACAGTTGGCCTTTGCATTTTTGGAAAATCGTGAAAATCTTTCGGGGGACAGTTCGGGTTCGGTTGAAGAATATATGCGGGAGACGACGAAAATTCGTTATGCTTCTTACGGGGTTGAAACTCGATTTTGGAATGCAAATGAAGAAATTCCGATTATTGGAAAATGGAATGAGGATGCGGAAAAGGAATTTCTTGTAAAAAAATACGAAAATAACAATTATCTTGAAAAACAATTTCCTGAGTTCATTCTGGATGAATTTGTAAAAAATTCGCTTTTTAATAAATGCTTTGATATGTCTTCGGTTGCTACTTCTCTTTATCCGTATTTTAAAAGATTTTCATTAGAGTTTCAAAATGAAGTAATATTGAAACTGAAATTGCGACATGATATAATAGAAAAAAAATACAATTATTTTGCGGATTATAATGTTGGCGTTGTTCGTGAAAAAGTTGTAGAGCTTTATTCTAAGGTGAATGAGCTTACAGAAAGAGTTTGTATTGAATGTCTTGATGTGAGTGTTTTGCCTACTCAAGAATTCGTTGTTTTAAGTCAGATTTATCAACAATTGGTGACTTTTTTAAATGGATTTCATTCTGATCAGTATGATGATGATTTAAGTCTGATTGAAATTTCTGTGGAAAATATGGCATCGAGTTTTGAAGTTATAAGCGAAGAATTAAATCGTGTTATAAATATTGAACGAAAAAAAGGTTTCAATATAACGAAATAGTCGGATGAGTTTTAGGGGGAATGATGAACGCTAATTTAAAAAAATTACTTCAGAAGGGTGGAGTTTTTATGGATGTAGAAGGGTCTACTCCAGAGGAAATTTATAAAAATGTTTCAGAAAAAATTGATTTGCCAAAGTCGATTTCTAAAGAAACTGTTTATAATGCTTTGTGTGCACGCGAAAAAATTATGAGTACTGCAATCGGAAATGGAATCGCTCTTCCGCATGCGAGTGCTCCAGTTATAAAAGAAGAAGATGAGCAGAGAATCATTGTGGCATATTTAAAAAATCCGCTTGATATGAAGGCTCCAGATGAACGAAGCGTTTATGTTATGTTTATAATTTTAACTCAGAACAGACAGATTCATCTTGAAATTCTTTCTTCTTTGGTAGAAGTTTTTGGAAAAATTCAGTTTAGAAAACTTTTGGAAAGCAAAGCTTCACTTGAACAAATTTTGGACGCGTTAGACGAAATTGATTAGAATTTTATAAGGATTTTCCTTAAAAATAAAACCTGTTTATGAAGGATGAAAAAATGAATGAAAAAGCAATTAATGCTGTAGCAACTTCAATTCGAAGTTTGTCAATGGATGCAATTCAGAAAGCTAATTCTGGACATCCTGGAACGCCTCTTGGTGCGGCTGAAGTGGCTGCAGTCCTTTACGGCGAAATCCTAAAGCACAATCCTGCTGATTCTTTATGGGCAGACAGAGACAGATTCGTTTTGTCTGCAGGTCATGGTTCAATGTTATTGTATTCCATTTTGCATTTAAGTGGATATAAAATTTCTATTGATGATATTAAATCTTTTAGACAGGTTGGTTCTGTTTGTTGCGGACATCCTGAATATGGTGTTACAGACGGTGTTGAATGTACTGCAGGTCCTTTGGGGCAGGGCGTTTCTATGGCAGTGGGAATGGCTGTTGCAGAATCAATGTTGGCCGCTCGATTCAATACAAAAAATCATAAAATCGTAGATCATTATACATATTCTTTGGTTGGCGAAGGTTGTTTGGAAGAAGGCGTTTCTTCGGAAGCTTGTTCTTTGGCTGGAACTTTAAAACTTGGAAAATTAATCGTTTTCTATGATCAGAATAAAATTTCAATTGATGGTTCAACTGATATTACTTTTGATGAAGATATTGCAAAACGATACGAAGCTTACGGTTGGCAGGTTTTAAAAGGAGACATGTACAAGCCTTCTGGAATTGTAAAACTTGTTGAAAAAGCTAAAAAATGCACTGATAAACCAACATTAATCATTTTAAAATCTATAATCGGTTATTCTTCTCCAAAACAGGGAACTGCTGATACTCATGGGGCTCCTTTGGGAGTAGATGGCGTTAAAGAAGCTAAAAAAACTCTTGGTCTTCCTGAAGATAAAGATTTTTATGTTCTTCCGGAAGCTTATGAATATTTTGAAAGTAAAAAATCTGAATGGGCAAAAAAAGAAGAAGAATGGAAATCTGAATTTGATGCCTGGGCTAAAGAAAATCCTGAACTTAAAAAATTGTACGACGCATATTTTAATGATGAAGCGACTGGCAATGTAGAAGATTTGAACTTTGCTGACACTGATAAAATGGCAACTCGTGATGCAAGCGGTAAAGTTTTGAATATGATGTGCCAAAAATATGCAAATATCGTTGGCGGTTCAGCAGATTTAGCAGGTCCAAACAAAACTACTCTTAAAAATTGCGATGGAATTTATTCTGCAACTAACAGAATCGGCCGAACAATCGAATACGGAATTCGTGAATTTGCGATGAGTGCTGTTTGTTCTGGAATTAAACTTCACGGGGGATTGAGACCATTCTGTGCAACATTCTTGGTTTTTGCAGATTATTTGCGTGCTCAGCTTCGTGTTGCATCTTTAATGAAATTGCCATTAATTTATATTTTCAGCCACGATTCAATTTTTGTTGGCGAAGATGGGCCTACTCATCAGCCTGTTGAAACTTTGGCTTCTTTGCGTGCAATTCCTGGAGTTCAGGTTTTGCGTCCGGCAGATGCTCAGGAAACAATGGAAGCTTGGAAAATGGCATACGAATCAAAAGATCATCCGGTTTGTTTGGTAATTACTCGCCAGGCAGTTCAAGGATTTTCAAAATCTGATTCTTCTTGGAAAGAAAATATTCGCAAAAATGGTGCGTATGTTGCTCTCGATTGTGAAGGCACTCCTGATATTACAATTTTGGCTTCTGGTTCTGAAGTTTCAATGTCAATCGAAGCGGCAAGTAAAGTTTCTAAAAAGATTAGAGTTCTTTCTGTAATCGATTATACTAAATTTGATGGACTTTCAACTGAAAAACAAAACGAATTATTTGGTGGCGCAAAACGAATTGTAGCATGTGAAGCTGGAATCAGTGCTAACTGGAAACAATTTGTAACAAATAAAGAAACAGATTTATTCTGTATTGACCGATTTGGAGAATCAGGACCGGCATTAAAAGTTGCTGAACATCTTGGTTTTACTGTTGAAAAATTAGCAGAAGTTTTAAATAAATAAAGTTTTACGAGGAAATTATGTTAAATCCGTTAGCACAAGAATTAAATGAAGTTTTAAAAAATACTGTTGTAGAAAGCCTTTTTTCTGATTTGGGAAAAAGAATGTATTTTCCAAAAGGAATTATTGCTCAGGGCGGAGAAGCAAAACAAAAAGCATTCACTGCAAACGGCACAATCGGAACTACTGTAATTGATGGAAAACCTGCAATTTTGCCTTCGATTCATAAATATGCCCCAGATTTGTCTAGCCGAGAATTAGTTGCTTATGCTCCAACTGCGGGCCTTCCTGAAATCAGAAATGCCTGGAAAGAAAAACAGATTAAAAAGAATCCTTCATTGGCTAAAAAAACTACTTCTTTGCCGGTTGTAGTTCCGGGTTTAACAGCAGGCCTTTCTTATGTAATGGATTTGTTCGTTGACAAAGATAAACCGATGCTCGCGCCAAATCCGAGTTGGGATAATTATGTTTTGATTGCAGAAACTCGTCGTGGTGGGGAATTTCATCAGTTTGAAATGTTTGAAAATGGCGCTTTCAATTTAAGTGGATTGGAAAAGGCCGTTGAACAGGAAGCAAAAAAATATGGTTCAGTTCGAATTATTTTGAATTTCCCACAGAATCCTTCTGGATATAGCCCAACGAGTGATGAAGTTCAGAAATTGTGTAAAATCCTTGAAAAAACTGCTTCTAACGGAACAAAAGTTTTGGTAATCAGCGATGATGCATATTTTGGCTTAAATTACGAAGAAAATATTGAAAAAGAAAGTCTTTTTGCTCACATCTGTAATTTGCATGAAAATATTTTGGCTGTAAAAGCTGACGGTCCAACAAAAGAAGATTTTGCGTGGGGATTTAGATGCGGATTTTTGACTTTTGGTTGTAAGGGATTTACAGATGCTCAGTACGATGCACTTGTAAAAAAACTTATGGGTGTAATTCGTTCTTCTGTTTCTTGTGCCGCAACTCCTTCACAGACAATGCTTTTAAAATCTTTTGCAGACCCTAATAACGATGCTGAAAAAGCTGAATTTAGAAAGGTTTTGGAAAATCGTTATAAAATTGTTCGAAAATTTGTAGATTCTCACAAATCGAATGCAATTGAGGCTCTTCCGTTTAATTCTGGATATTTTATGAGTTTTAGAACAATCGGAATTAATGCCGAACAGTTGCGTGTAAAACTTCTTGAAGAAAAGGGAATCGGAACAATTTCAATTGATGAAAAAACTTTGCGCGTTGCATTCAGCAGTATTGATGAAGAAAAAATTGAAACTGTTTATTCTGCAATTTATGAAGTTGCTGAGGAAATGATTCGTGCTTAAAAAATCGCTTTTATTTGTTTCAAGTTTATTTTTTCTGACGATTTTTTCGTGTTCTTCGCAAAAAAAAGATGAACAGAGAATTGTAATTTGGACAAATAATAGCGAAATCGTTCAGTATATTGAACTTTTTAACAAAACACATTCTACAAAGGCCGTTCTTGTGTACAAAGAAAATCCAAGTTCGGCTTTAGAATATGAAAATGAAAATTTCCCGGACATTGTGATTGCGCCTTACCTAAAAAATCATGAAACGCGGTCGAATTTTGATTCTTTGAATTATTTGTTTGATAGAAAATATTTGATTCAGAAGGATTTTTATTCCGGGCTTTTAAAATATGGCGAAATTCTTGGAAATTATTATCTTTTGCCGGTGAGTTTTAATCTTCCGACTGTAATTTTTTCGAGCGATCACGCAAAATTTGTAAAAAATGATTACACGATTTCAACACAAGATTTGTTTAAAATCGGACAGGAATATAACAAGCGAAATTCAAAAAATAAACTTACACAGATTGGATTTTCACCTTTGAGCAGCGATAAATTTTTGTATTTTTACACGAGAATTAATGGTGCGCAATTCAAGGAATCCAAAAAAAATCTTTTTTCATATAATCAAAAAAATCTAGATTCTATAATTGAAAATCTTGTAAAAATGACGGTTTCGGGTCTTAATTCAGTTGAGGAAGCAAACGATTTCGTTTATAAGTATCTTTCGGTTGTGGATACAAAGCGCGTTACTGGCGGGCGAACTCTTTTTGCGTACACGACGAGCGATAATTTTTTCAATTTACCGTCTGAGCAGATTTCAAAAATCGATTTCAGGTGGGTTGAGCAAAATGGCTTGATTCCGGTTGAAGATTCTATTGTTCTAATGGGAATTTCAAAAAATGCGTCAAATTATTCGGGGAGCCTTGAGTTCATTTCGTGGTTTTATAATACGGAAACTCAGAGACAATTTTTGGAATTAAAAAATAAACTTGCTTCAGATTTGATAAAATTTGGAATTACCGGCGGATTTTCTTCTGTAAAAGAAGTGAACGAACAGATTTTGCCGCTTTATTATAAATCGCTTTTGTCAAATTTCCCGCAGGAAGGCTCATTAAAAATTCCGCAAGCAAAACCTGTAAAATGG
>CAVHIX010000003.1:20351-27372 GCA_963636135.1 Anaerovoracaceae bacterium | reverse complement strand
CACAAACTACCCTTTGCGTAGATAACGGTTCACCATTAAATATCCGTTTTGACGGAATGACAAAAGACGAAATTCAAAACTCCGACAATGTAGAAATAGGCGGCACTGATGAAGCAGACGGTTCAAACAGAGAGTAATATAATTATTCCGTTTAAACATCAGCAACAAATAGTTTCCGCTCCGCACCAATTCCGCGACATAGACTGGTTTTTGCTTGCCGGCGGATATGGTTGCGGAAAATCATTCTCTATCGTTTTGTGCATTTTGGATATTGTAAACACATACAACGGCTTTGAAATTGCAGTTGGAATCGGTTCGACAACAATTACGCTTGCAATGAAAACTATTTGGAAAGACCTGCAAGCAATTCTAAAAAAAAGTCATTCCTCTTACACATTCAACAAAAAAGACAATATTCTTACGATTGGAACGGTTCAGTTTTATTTTATAGCGACCGAACAGCCAGGCGACATTTACGGTTACAACTTTAATATTTTTCTATGCGATGAGATTGACGAATTGAGCCAACAAAAAGTTATTGAAGCAAACAAGGCAATTTCAGAGAGAACTCGACTTACTCTTCCGGACGGTAGAATTCCATATATTATGTATTTTACAACGGTTCACGGATACAGCGGACTTTATAATGTTGTTCAAGAATTAAAACGAGCGGGCTTAAAATATGTAATGGTTCGCGGACTTACCAAAGACAACACGACATTTGAAAAATCATACATAGACCGCCTTTATAAAATCTATGACGATAACGAACGAATGGCATATCTTGAAGGTAGATTTGTAAATCTTAAAGCAGGTCGAGTTTATCCGGATTATGACGAAAACCTTTGCCGTGTTTCTAATTTTGAAATATTACCAAGCGATGTAATTTTAGTCGGTCAAGACTTGAACAGTGGATTTTCAAAAGCAGTAGCAATCGTAAAACGCTCAAAATGTCTATATATAGTGAAAGCGTGGTCATTTAAGGAAATTGGGCAAGCACCCGAGATAATGCGACAAACATTCCCACAGAACGAAATCTTATGGTATCCCGACTGTTCCGGAAAGGAAATATTGAAAGGTTACAAACAAGAGATTATTGATTTTGGAATTGAATGCAGAATCGGTTCAGCAAACCCAAGAATTATTGACCGAGTTTTTTATGTAAATAAATTATTCCGTTTAGGATTATTGAAAGCGTTTGAAAAAGACACAGAAATCTGTACCGAAGCATTAAAAACGCGACAATATGCAGATAACGGTCAACCCGAAAAAGGCAAAGGCGAAGACGCTCCCGACCATATCTGCGACGGTTTGGAATATGTAATTTACAGAATTGTGCGTTCTGACGCTGATTTTTTAAACTTAAAGGAATTATCAAGGGAGAATGTAAAAGAAAATGGCTACCTTCACATCGCTAACACAAACAGAAACTAACGAACACCACAGACAGATTTTTAATATAATCGCACAGCACGAAAACGAAAGCACGCAAACACAAGACGGTGCAGAATCTATCGTTTTGGATTCTTCCGAATTGGAAATGATAAAAGATGAACAGTATGCAATCGTTCGAGACGGTTTGGCAAATGACGGTGAAATCCAAAGCGTAACGGAATTAAAAGAATCGCTAAGAATAAAAACCGCCGAACAGTTCAGCAATCTTAAAATGACAAAAGACGGATATTTTAATCCTGTTTCTGGCATTGGCGTTCCATTCGTTGACCCAGGACTTGCAACACAAAGTTTTATCCCTGTTTCGATTACTCCGAATGAAGCGACAAGTTATTACGCAAACGGCGGAATTCCTACACGGATTATTGATAAAAAAGCAGGTTGCCTTTTGCTTGACGGAATGCACTTTGAATGTGCAAAACTAAAACCAGAAGATATAACAAAACTTGAAGAATATGCAGACAAATGCGGGTTTACAGAAGCATACCGTGAAGGCGTAACGCAAAGTCTTATTTTTGGCGGTTCTGCCGTTTACCCTACCTTTAAGGGCGACAGTCCATTAATAACACAAAAATCAAAACGCGAACTTTTGGAAATTCTTCCGGAAAAAGATTTTATAAAATATTGGATAACCGCAGACCGTTGGAATGTAGTTTTCATTCCGGATTACAATATTACCGCACAAGATTATTTATACGCTCGTTCGATTTTTGTTCCGCTTGGTGGTTGCCGTGTAAACACTCAACGCGTCGCAATGATTAAACCGCGAAAACTTCCATTTTGGGGAGCAATCAGACAAATGGGTTGGTCAACATCGGACTTTGAAGGTTGGATTAAAGACTATGAAAGTTACGAAATAATGAAAGCAAGCCTTCCGATTATGGCTCAACAAATGAGTTTAATGTATCACACATTCCCAGCCGACGGAATGATTATTGAAAACGGGCCCGAATACGCAAAACAGTTCTTTAAACAGAATGAAAAAGAAATGCGTGAGTGGTCAATTCTTCACCCTAAGGCAATTAATAGCATTGGCGAAATAAAAGTTATAGAACGCTCATATAGTGGCTTTCAACAATTAATTTCAGAAGCACGCCTTGCATTATGCTCGGGTGCAAGTGTTCCAGAATCAATTTTATTTGCAGAAAAAGCAAGCGGACTTGCAAGCGATAACAAAGACGATATTACATTAAAACAGAGTGAAGCAATCCGCCTTTTATTTAACAATGTCGCTCCAAGTTTTCAGAATTGCGTTGAGTTCCTTGTTTATTCTTGTTTTGGTAAAAATAGCGAACAAGCGAAATATGCTCGTGAAGTAAAAATCGCAGCAGACAACGGCGTTATTTTAAGCGATATGGAAAAGGCTCAACTCGGTTCTTCGTTTACACAGATTATTGGCGGACTTGTTTCCGTAGGTGTTCCATTAAAGAACGCCGCCGACATTGCGTCAAAGTTCATCCCTTCCGCAGAACTTAACGAAGAGAATATGGCTTCATTTGAACAATCCGGCGAATCTCAAGGCTTAGACAGCGACCTTTGGAATCAAATCAACGGTGGCGGAATTTCGCAAAATCAAATGAACGGAATGTTCGGAGAACAGAAATTATTTAATCGTCAATAAATACAAGAGGTATTTATATGACAAAAGAATATAAAAGAATTTTAGCAAAAAAGAAATCTGCCGGGCTTACTTGGGACGCATTGGCAAAGGCAGCAAACATTAAAGTTTCTACTTGGATGACCGGCGTTACATACGCAAAAATCCCGGATAGCGATGTAAAGGCAATCGCTCCAATTCTAAAAACGACATTTGAATGGCTCAAATATGGCACTGGTCAAGAATGGATAGAAACAGAATCAGACACGGAAAAAACAAGTGCAAAAGATAAATAAACGAAACGGATATTTTTACGGTGCCCATACTAAAGCAGGCTTTTTAAGAATGCAAAGAATGGGCATTGTAAAACCGCCATTCAGATTAGAAAATAAACTTACTCAAAAATTAAACGGCGTTTTCAAAAAAGCCTTATCAAATCTTTTAAATGATTTTCTTTTGCAAACAAAAGCCGTTGTTACAAAAAATAATGTAATAACCGCAGACGGCAGTATGGAAGATAATTTAAAAGAATTGTTAGATTTTTTTGAACAGATGAGAATCCAAGAAGAAGCAAACGACCGGGTAAAAAATAGAATGCAAATCGGCTCCGTTGCAGAAAATCTAAAAAAGCAATGGGAACAGGAAGAAGAAAAACCAAAAACCGATGATTTTATGTCTGAATGTTTTGAGGAAGACAAAGAACATTTTTTTGATAATTTCTACAGAGACGCAAACGAAGAATTTATCCGGGTAGTAGAAAACTTTACAATCAATAAAAAAGAATTATTTCAACGCAATTTAGAAAATCTTAAAAAACTTTATTTAGATAATTCTAACGAACGCATTAATGGCGAATTAGATATTCTAAAGAAAATGTTTCTGCAAAAATTAAATGATTATGTGGTAGGAAAAAGCGACACGCTAGATGTTTCAGAAGTTGTTGATAAACTATCCAACAGCACAGAACGAATGGCCCGTTTTTTTGCACGCGACCAAATGGCTCGATTTAATAAAGCGTTGACGCTTTCAACATTTATTTCTGCCGGCGTAACAAAAATAAAATGGGTAACTTGTCACGATTCCCGGGTGAGAGAATCACATAAAGCATTAGACGGTCAAATATTCGATATAACAAATCTTCCGGAAGAAGTAGACGATTATAATTGCCGTTGCGGATTAATTCCTGTCGAATATGCAGAATAAAAAAGTCAATAAATATGGAGCAACAAATGGACACAGAAAACGGTGCGATTGACTATCGCCTAAGCAATATCGAAAAAACTCTCGCAGAATTAAAAGATGTAATAATTGAAAACAAAATGCAGGCTCGCGATATCCGGGAACTTCAAGACGAAGTGAAAGAATTCTTACAGGCCATAAATGCACACGAAAAAAGAATAAAAGAATTGGAACAAGCACCAAAAGAACGCTCCGCGCATAAATGGGAGCGCTTGATTGATGTATTTATGAAATTGTTGTTGGGAGCGGCAGCAACAATAATCACGATTGCCGTTACAAATGCAATGGCAAAAATGGGGTTGAACTAATGGAACATATTAAACAAAACAATTGTGGACTTTACACAAACATTCAGAAGGTAGGCTGTTTTTTCCGGTCTGCCCTTTTACTTGCCGAATTGAAAACAAACAAATCTTTTGATATTCAGCAGATAAATAAATTATGGCGCCGGTGCTGTGCATTTGGATTTATCGATAAAAATTTAAATGTTGTAAACTCTGCCCGGATTGCAACACTCGCATTGCGCGAATTGGACGATAACGGATTTTTTACAGAAATCGCAACATTCCAAGACGGTTGTTTCAAATGGTATCAAGGCGTTGAACACCGGGCTGAATGGTTCATTCAGAAAATCGAACAGAACGGCCCGAGCAAATACCATTTTAGAGTAATTGATAAATTCGGAGAATTAATTGAAGACCCACACCAGCCACCGATTAATGTTCAGAAAATCTGCTATTCAATTGTTTATAAATACGATGAAGCTTAGAGGTCAAAAATGGAAACGACAAAAGAAACAAATAAATACATCAGTAGAAAATTTATAGTTTGGCTTATTGCAACATTGTTTGAAGTTTCTGCAATTGTGTTAGCGTTTATAACTAAAGATTTTACGCTAGCAACACAATTTACAAATTATTGGGGTGGCATAAGCCTCGCATACATTGGCGGGAATGTTCTTCAAGATTTCGCTTTTAAGCCAAAAGAAAAGGAATAAAAGAATGACAAAATATTTAATTTGTTTTGGTGTAATTTTTGGAATAACCGCAATCTCATCGATTGCAATTGCCTGCATAATGTTCGGTGAACGGCGCGGAATTAAGAAGGCACAAAAAAAGGAAAGTAAAAACAATGAACTTAAAGAAAAAATGGAAACTGGCGACAACACTACTGATTTCAATAATTCTGTTGACATCTTGCACGACCTTGCCAAAAAGTAAAGGTGTAATTCCCGACCCAATCGACAAAGACGGAAACACGATTATTACATACGATGTAGAAAACGACAAAGTTTCTATGCCCTTATGGTATTGGAAAAAGGTTGTTCGCTATTTTGTAGATACGAACTAAAGGCGGTCAAAAGCCTTAATTTTGACACGCTTTGCATTGTCAGCTTCCGCGGTGCAGAGCGTTTATTTTTTTTCACGGCCACAGAAAAAGAATGTCATACATTTGAATTACAAACTCCAAATAAAAAAAAGGAAGCGGAATCTTTTATTTGCGTCAATTTTGGTAAAACAGAATTGGCGTTTTTTTTATTTTTCGCTCAATTTCGCAAAAATCGCTTTAAACAAAAAGCGAAAAAAAAGTCGCTAAGCGAAATTTTTATTTAAAAAATCGCTTTAATTAAAAAGTGAAAATATTTAAAAAAAAGTCGCTCTTCTGAAATGAAATGAATTGAATAGAAATGGAATGAATAGAAATGAATTGAAATGAAAAGAAATGAATATTTAAAAGGGCTTGAAAGCCCAGCACTTTTTTTATTTTTTTTCGCACTTTTTTCCGGAACTTTTCAAACAGTTTTTTTATAAAATTTAGGTATTTTTAAAAATAGAATAAATTATATAGTGCCTACACTATTTAAAACTTGCGTTCTAATGCCCCTAGAATTGATTTTAAAGCGTTTATTTTTCAAAATTGATATTTTTATCGACCGAGCCAAAATAAACCGTTTAAACGCAAAATTTAAAAATCGAAAAAATCATAAAATCAGCAAAATAAAAGCGTCTATAAAAGTGTTGAAAAGTTTTTTTCATTCATTCCAAATCCATTTTAAATTTTAGTTGCAGGTTGTTTATCGCAATCTGCAACTGTCTTTTTGGAGATTTTTATGGCTGAACTAAAAAATATACGAATTGCGGTCAGTGGCATTTATGATTACGCATTTGAAGAATTACCAAGTTTGCAGATTGCTCTTCCCGGCCAAGGCGCTCCGGAATGGGTAGAAAAAAAACGAGTTTATAAAGTCTATCGCCCTGCCTTAGTTTTAGCGGCGGCGTGCGATAAATTTAAAATGTTACCCTTAACACATCATCACCCAAACGAAGCGGTCGATGAACAGAACTTTCAAAAATTAATAATTGGATATACAGGTTCAGAGCCTTTTGTTGATTACCTAGAAAACAGAAACGAAGTCGGAATCTGCTCAACCGTAATGCTTGGCGATAAAGAAGCCTTAGACGCTTACAATCGCGGTGAAGTTCAACTATCACCCGGATATTATGCAGATTTTGAATGGAGCAAAGGAACAAGCCCAGACGGTCAAGAATATGACATCATTATGAAAAAAATAAACGATGTGAACCATTTGGCACTTTTACCTTGCGGACGCGGTGGTTCCGACGCAGTAGTTTTAGATAACGCACCAAAGACAAAAGAATTAAGCATTTTTGAAATTGTAAAGCAAACAAAAGACAGTGCACCGATTGGAAACGATAACGCTAGCAAAAATCA
>CAVHIX010000003.1:0-19828 GCA_963636135.1 Anaerovoracaceae bacterium | reverse complement strand
AAAATCAAATCAATTTTTGAAATCGTAAAAGAAAAATAAAAAAGGAGGATAAACCTATGGAAAAAATAAAAGCGTTTTTTCAAAACACAATTACAAAAGTTGTGTCGTGGATTGTTCTAGCAGTTGCAATTATTGCCTTAATCATTGGCGGAGCAACAGTAGAAACAATTAACTCGGGCGTTGTTTTAGTTTCTGCGATTGTATCAGCAATTAGTGCCTTAATTGCATTTATTGCCGGGCAGATTAAAAAATAATCGTCTATAAAGACAAGAGGTACAAAATGAAACTGTTAACAGGTTTATTTAGGTCAGCTCGCAAAAAACTCGCAATGACACACGATAACGATATGGGTGCATTCCGCGAAAAATTAAACGCATTTATTGAGCAGAAAGACAATTTGTCTGATGACGAAATCAATGCAAAAGTAGACGAGCTTAAAGGTTTTACAGAAGACCTTCCGGAAAGCGATGAAAAAAATCAGCTTGACCGTTTCTTAGAAGATTTTAAATCGGTAAAAGAACAAGATTTAAATGTTGCAAAAGAAGCAGGAAAAAGAGTTGCTGATTTATTCGAGAAGTTGGACGCAAAGGCAATGGAAGATGTTCCGGAAGCAGTCGGTGAAGATTCTGAAAACAAAGAATTGACAGATGAAGACGGCACAGAAGAAATTTCTGAAGAAGTCGCAGAAGAAACAGAAACGCCAAATTCTAAAAAAGAAGAAGTTTCTGACGAAGACCCAAGCCCAGAATATACGCTTGAGGAAATCTATCAGTTCATTAAAAAAAGAATGGCAGAAGACGCAGAAAGCGATATTGAAGAAGACACAACAGAAGACGCCAACGGTCTTACTGAAGAAGATGTCGAAGAAGAATCGACTAAAAAAGACAAAGGCGTTTGCGATTCAGCGCCTTTTATCCCGGTAACAATGAACAAGAGAAACGCTACAAACGGCGGACTTTTGGAAATGTTCCAAGCAATCAAAAACGGAGGAAATAGATAATGGATTCTAATCTCTCACTAGACATTAAATTTAAAGGTCAATTGGAATTAAAAGCCCAGGCTGTTCCAATGCAGGAAGGTTACCTTAAACTTGGCGGAATTACAGACCCGGCAGGTAATGGCTTAGATTTTGGCGTTGTAGTATCCGCAGACCCTACTACACCGGATATGTTTGAAGCCGGATGTGCAAGCGGAAATGTTGTGCGTGGAGTTTCTGTATTCGATGATTCAATCGCACAGAATGCACCGGCTCACCCTACATACTATCTTGCAGGCTTACCTTGTGCTTGTATCAACCACGGATTTTTCTATCTTGCAGGTTATGACGCAAGCATAGCAGGCGAAATTGCCCCAAAAGTTGGCTGTAAGGTAATTTATAACACTACTACTGGTGTTATTGGATTTATTGAATCAAGCGGTTCTGCTCCAGACGGTTGGGCAGTATTAGAAAATGCAGATGTTCGCAATGTTACAACAGATAACGGTGCCCTCATCTATTTAGCATAAACAAGGAGACAAAAGAATGATTATTCAGTGTGCTCATAATATGAAACCTCTCGCAAAAGTTGCACAGAAATTGCTTAACGCAAATTCAAAAGCAAACGATTTGTTGAGAGACGCAACTCTTTCTATTGGGCCGGCGTCCGACCCTTCGTTTGGAGTTCCTGCTTCCGCTATGCGTTCGCCTTTATTCGTTGGCGATTCTGCAATGCTTGGAAACATTAAAGGCTTAACTCCAACTCTTGACGCTTTGTACAAACGAAACAAAGCAAGCGTTGATTTAAAACCAGTTTTCAATTCGCAGACTGGTAAATATGATATGGCAGTTTCAAAATCTGCATTTGTTGGCGATAGCGGTTCTTTAGTTGATATGCAGACAATCAGCCCTTGGAACGCTTCATTCTTCCCGGAAATCTACCGTCAGCCATTACTTTACAGTCACGCTCGTGATTTGGTAAAACGCAAGGCAGGTTCTAATCCTTGGGGAGAAACACAGGCATTACAGCTTGCAGCATACAGCGGTTGGGGTCAGATTGATGACGCAGGAACTGTAGGAGCAAACCTTAAAAAGAATGTCAATGTACAAGGCGGAATGATGGTAAACGCCGTTATCAACTTGAAGATTTTCTTTAATTTCACAGTTGAAGAAATGCAGAGAGCTGAAAGCGGAAACGGTTCACCATTTGCCGGTTCATTAATGGCAGAAAAACAGCGTTACGCTCAGTATGTTCTTGATATGATGACTGATTACCTTACTTATTACGGAAACAGTCTCACAGACACACCAGGCTTGTTCGATATTAATCCAATTGAAACTTGGGTAACAAAAGAACGATTCAGTCTTGAAACAATCGCTTCATCAGAAAGCACAGCCAAAGGTTCAGATATGTATAAAGTTCTTTCAAAAGCCATTACAGACTTTATGAGTGCTTCATACAACAAGTTTGATATTGTTCGCGTTGCAATGTCGCCATACGCTTACAACTTACTCACATCAACACCTTATTCAGATGTTTACAACCCAAAGGCAACTCTTGCCGTATTTGGTGAAAACTTTGAAGCAGGCGTTACAAAGAGCGGTTCAAAACCTAGAATTGAATTCTATTCTGACCCATTGCTTGCAGCAAACACAGATTTTAATCCAACAGGTTCTGATAAACTCGTTATTACTGCTCCAGAAGTTGGTGCAGGCCCTAACGATGACCAGCAAGATATTTTAATGCTCGGTGTTCCGCTTGAATCATTTGTTTACCCGGTAACTCCAAACTCTTATGACCAACAGCACGCAGTTCTCCGCAGATTTGCCGGTGTATTTGCTCCTGTATCAAAAGCAGTCAAAGTTTATTCCGGATTTGGTGTTTCTGCTGAATAAGCAAAATATTAAATCGTCTATAAATGCGGTGGCAGATTAGTTTGTCATCGCATTTTTTTATTTTATGGGAGCGAAAAAAAATGAAATATGTACAAAGTTTTTACCCTTATGCAGTTGTTTATTCTTCGATTGGAAAGGGCGTGCCGTCTTCTAATGCTGACGGAGATTTAAGAAACATTGCTGAATTTACAGAGGCTGAACTTGAAACATTGCAGAACAGCGAACCGTTATTCAGAAAATTAATCAGCACAAAGAAATATCGGATTTTGAATAAACTTCCCGATAGTTACAGACCGGCGGCAACATTGGTAAATGAAGCAAGAGAGAGAGCCGACCAAGCAGAAAAAGAACTTGCTGAATTAAAGGCAAAAATGGCAGAGACAGAAACAAAGACAGAAGCAAAAACAGAAACGAAAACTGAATCGGAAACAAAGCCAAAAGCCAAAACAAGCACAAAAAAAGAAACTAAAAAGGAATAACGAAAATGACACGAAACGACTTTTTATACGCAGATAATTTTCCACAATTAACAGACTCTCAAATTAATGCTGCTTATACAGAAGTCGGTGTCATTTTTTCTGGTGTAAAACAATTGTGGGCGGTTTTAGACGCAAACACACGCGAACAGAAACGCTCACTTTTAATGAACTTGTTGACGGCTTGGTATTTAGCAGATATGAATCCGTCATCATTAAGCGGAGTTATTGCAAACGGCGGAATGGCAATCAGCTCAAAATCAATCGGTGGGACTTCCTTAAGTTTTCAAGATATGGACGCACAAGAAGGTATAAAACAACTTAATTCAAATGTGTTCGGACAGAAGGCTCTGATGTTGATTCAGAGTGCTCCGGAAAGGTTCGGAATATATGCCTAATTTCAGTTTGAAAATGAATGTTGTAAATACAGTCAATTCCAAAAAAATCCAAAAATACGCAAACCAAGCGGGTGCTGTAATTTTGGTCGGATTTCCAGACGGTAGAATGCACATTGATACAATTCACACAACTGATAAAAACGGCAAAAGAAAAACCACAACGGCAGTCGGAAAACAAACATCTGACCTTGCTCGTGAATTAAGTTTTGGAACGGCAGAAATACCGGCCCGCCCTTTCTTACAAGACGGAGTGGAAACTCAAAGGAATAAAATCCTTGAGGAAATTAAAAACCAGGCTCGCGTTCAAAAGGAAACCGGTTCTGCAAATTGGGATAAAGTCGGAACAATGGCAGTCGGTGCTATAAATGAATTTGTACGCTCCGATTATTACAAGTCGACAATTCCAAACAGTCCGGAATGGATAGAAGAAAAAGGAAGCGACACGCCTTTAATTGACGGTGGCGATTTAATCGGTGATTTACATTACATCGTCAAGGAGGGGAAATGAGCGGAATATATGGCGAATTATTGCTAGCGTTCCCGGAGCAAATGCGAACTATAACCGTTTATCAAATGGACGCAAAAGTAAACGGCGGTTGGAATTTTGTAGACGGTTCTGAAAAAACGATTACAGGACTTTATCAAAATACACGCGGAAAGCAATTAAAGGATTCAAACGGAAATCTTGTGAAATCCGCAGGTTTTGAACTATGGACTAAAGAGCAAAACTTAGACGGATATTTTACACAGATAAATGGGAATGTTTTCCGACTTACAAGTTCAAATGATTGGACATTTGAAGGCGGATATTCGCGTTATGGATTAGAAAAGGTGGTAGGTAACAATGGAACTGAATCAGTCAACATTGCGTGGAATCTTGGCGGCAATTCTTTCAGTTGATGAAAACTATGTTGTATTAAAACAAGGCAATTGGTGGAATCCGCAGGAAAAATTAAACAGTCCGAATAATTGGTGTGCATACCGAATTAAATCGAATCGACCGCGTTCTGCTCCTTTTTATAATACAGACGGAAAAACGAACCGTGTTTGCGTTGAAAAAATCGCAGAAATTGAACTTCAATTTGTCGGCCCGGATAGCGAAGAAATCGCAAATAATGTTTCAACTTGGGCATTAAGGGCAGATGTAAAAGAACAGTTTGCAAAAGTTCAAGGTGCGATTATGTATGACGATATGAACGCAATCGCAACAAGTTTTTATCAAGACGGAACTAACAACATAACGGCGTGGAATGTTACACTTCGCGTTCGTTGGGTTTCAATATTAGATACAGGACAGCAGAAATTAACTGCCGTTTATATCAATTAAAATTAAGGATTAGGAGGACATTTTATGTCAGACAATTTCCAAGGCTCAATCGCCCAGGCAAATGTGCAGTTTCCAATCGAAACTGTAATTGAACCATTGGCAGGAGAGAATTATTCTAAAGCGGTAATTTTTGCACCGCTATCAAAAGCGAGCGATTATTTACCGGGTGTAACAAACGCACAGGCAAAAACGCTCACAGAATTATCATCAAATAACTATGGAAGCATTACAGGCGGACTTTTGAAAACTTGGCTTGTTCCATTTTTTACAAGTGCTCAGTCTGCTAATGTTGGCGTTGTTTTATATGATGACGCAGAAGAGGCAACTTTGACGCTTGCAGTTTGTTATGAAGCATTCAAAATGTATGCTTATTTTAAATTTATTATTGCGGAAGAAGAAGGTTATATTTCTGCACAGAATGCACTTTCCCTTTTATGTCTAACAGACACTTTATACAGTGATTGTTGGATTGGAACAAGCGACAGTAATGTTTTAACAAAATCTTCATCTTTGATTACACAATTAAAACAGTCAAATGTAAACGCTCGCGTAATTTATCACCCGGATTCATCGATTAACCCTGCATTGGCTCAGCTTGGAAAATCCCTTGCCGCCGCAAACGCAACAGGAACACCAGTCGGCAACAGTGTTGATATGGTTGCATTTAATACAATCGGAGCAAGTGGTGCAGAAGACGCCGACGGGAACTCAACAAACCTTTCTGCAACTGAAAAATCTGCATTAGATGAACAGAAGATTGGATATGTAACATTTGTTGGAGACGGTACAAGCAATGTTGCCGTTGAAGGCTCTCTTACATTGCAAGGCGATAGCGTCGGTGCAAATTGGGTAAAAAATTATATTACATATATGTGCAAAGTAAAAACTGCCAATATGATTACCCAATTAAACAAATTTAGAAACAATGCAACATACCAAGCAATTTTATTGATTTTGACAAACCAAGTGAAAGGTTTCCTTGATATGGGCAGATTGGATAATTTCATTTTGACCGCTCCTGTTTTTGCGGATTTACCGGAAAGCGGAGACACAATTACTGTAAACAACGCTTGGCAGGCTGATTACATAGACAACACACGTGCAGTTACAGTTTATGGCACTTTGTACATTACACAGCCAACAAGATAAACGGAGGTTAGAAAATGAACCATTCAATTATTGCAGCCGGACAGTTCACGGCAACAATCACCCACCCATTAATCAATGGCGGAAACCCTTTAACATTAGACGGCTTTAAACTTGAAGGTCAGATGATTCAAGCACAGCAGGCAATGGATTCTTCAAAAATCGTTGCTTTGGCAAATGGAAACACAATCACTATTACAAACAACAACGGTGCAGGAACTTTGACATTTAATGTTATTAAAACAAAGACAGAAGGCGACCTTGCAACAATCGCACAGAAACTAAAAAAAGCAGGCGATTCACAAGGCGGTCAGATTCGTATTACGCAGGAAATCAACGGTGCAACAGACGGAATGACATTCTATGCTTGTACAGTTCGTTCTTGCCCACCGCTTTTAGTTCAAGGCAATGACGCTCCGGATTATCAAGTATCATTTAATTATGGCGAATGTGTCGCAGATGACGAGTAAGAGGTAAAAAAATGGGAAGCAATTTAACTCTAACAAGACAAGATTTTAAAGACGGTTTGGCACAAGTTGATAAATCGTTTATTGACAACAAACCGTATTTAGAACGATTTGAAATTAATTTTCCGGAAGGATTGAACACTGCAAGTGCATTAGAAATCTGCAGAATTATTCAAGAGCCGACAATGGAAAATAAAATCAGATTAATGCGAATTTGCGTAACCGGCAGAAATGTTTCCGTAAAGTGTCCGAATGGCGAAACTGAATCTTTCAAAATTTCAAATGTTGATGACAGCATAGAAGGCTTTGATTTATTCAGAAAAGAACCATTAGCATTGATTGCGATTACAGACGCAATTTATGGGCACATACTAAAAAAATCTCTAAGGCTCTCGACTGCCCGACCGGGAGCCACGGCGAAAACGGAATAAAAGAATCAAGAGCCAAGAGAGCCATAAAGAATAATTGTTCCAACGGTTACTTATGGCTCTTTTATTCTTTTTGTAGCGAATATAAACGACTTCCGGCAGATTTGGACGATATGCTAGACGGTTTATGTTGCTTAAGGGCAAAAAACGAAATAGAGGAAATTTACAATGAGCAGTGAAAATATCGGCGGATTTTTTGCAACATTAGGACTTCAAGTAGACAAAAACTCATTTGAACAAGGCGACAAGGCTCTATCTTCATCAACTAATAAAATTTCTGCCCTTGTTGGAACTGCTCGCAATGTTGCCGCGGTCATCGGAGTTTTAGGCGGATATGCCACCGCGACCGCAAAAATAGAAGCCGTTGAATTAAGAAACGCCGCCGCCTTGGGCGTAGATGTTGAACGATTAAACGATTGGAAAACAGCCGCAAAACTTGTAGGCGTAAACGCAAACGGTTTAATCGGTGCAATGCAAAAATTAGAAACATCGTACCAAGCATTAAAATCTGGAACTGCCGACACAGAACTTGCAAAAAACCTTTCATATTTAGGATTAAACTACAATGAAGTTGCAGATTTAAGTGCAGACGAAAGATTAAAAGTTGTTTTACAAACCGCCAAGGCAATGGAAGACCAAGGGCGTGCAGCATATTTAATAAACAAAGTTTTAGGTCAAACAGGATTAGATTTTTATGAAAGTATGAAACTAAGCGGAATGACCGTTGATGAATTACTTAAAAAAGCCGGTTCTATAAATTTGACCGATAAAGCAGATTATGAAAAAGCGAATAATTTTAGCAATGAATTAAACGAAACAAAGGCACGAATGGAGGCTCTAAGTAAATCATTCGGTTCAAAACTCAGTGCAGATTTTACGCCTTTATTAGAAAAATTAAACTCTTGGCTTGAAAGTAACGGCCCTAAAATTGTTGACGATTTAAATAAAATTACCGGTTATATTTTACGAATTACAGATAAAATTGCTCCAATTGTTGAAGAAGCCGGAAAAGCGGCCGTTGACACAGCCGATTCATTATTATCCGGTGTTACTCAAATGTTAGAAGGCGACATTGTTGGTGGCGGAAAAACTGCGGTTCTTGGCTCTGATTTTGACACAATGAAAGAGAAAGCAAGTAAATATTATGGCGATGATGTAATGGGCGCTATAAACGCCGCCGCTCGAACAATGCCGGGCGTGAATATTGTAACACACGCAACAGACACAGTTTTACATAAAGCCGGATTGATGCCGGATTCAGAATATAATTTATATTGGGGTGAAGAAAATTCCAATCCAGCTCCAAGCGTAAACACCACGCCAAAAACAGATAAAAACAAAACAGAAAATAAAACCGTTATTGTTCCGGTAGAAACAAAAAAAGTTGTTGAACCGGTAGAAACTAAAACTATTGTTCCGCCGGCAGAAAACAAAACCGAACAGAAAAAAGACAATCTTTCATTTTGGCAAAAATTCAGCGATTGGTGGAATGACACAGTAGACAATGCCAAAGATAAGTTGGGGCTTTCAAACGGTAAAAAGCAAAACAAAGTGAATGACGGAATAATCCGACCAAACGGACAGATTACTCAAGTTTCTTCTGAAGATTGGGTTTTTGCGGTTAGAAATTTAGGAGACCTAGCAGGTTCATTTATGCCCAAGCCTTACCAATTAAACTCGAACTATTCCGCTCCGCAAACATTCACGATTACGCAGAATTTTAACATTAGCGGTTCTAATTTAATGCCACAAGTTATTAAACAGCAGGCATACGAAGGAACGCAAAACGCTATTACAGAAAATATGGCAAAAACTGCACGCATTATGCAATTAATGCCAGGATTAAAATAGGAGGTTCAAAAAATGAGTGTTGATACATTTTCACAAGCGATTTTAAACGGAAAGCCTTCTGCCTTAAAAATGGCAAAAACACTTTTAACTACACCGACTTTAATTTACACAGGGCAATATGACGGATTTTTACAGTTGCCGTTTTCCGTTCCGCTTGAAGTTGAAACACATCAATTGGAAGGCACAGCAGAAGTAAGCGAATCGCTAGTAATTGCCAAAAATAAAAAAACATTTGTTTCCGATAATGTTGCACCAGGTTCTTGGACTTGGAGTTTAAGCGGATACATTCCTGGTCTTTCCGGCGTTGAAATTACAAACTTTTTTACACCATTTGTAACGCTCCATACAGAATTATTAAAAACAGCTTTTAAGCGTGGTTATGTAATGATTTTTAAAGATATTGACGCACAGATTTACAGAAGAGTTGTAATAAAAAGCCTTAAGATTTCTGAAAAATCAGAATGTAAAAATAAAAAGCCTTTTGTGATGACATTAAAAGAAATCAATGTAATGGACGATATTTTATCAACAATTACAGAAACGGCGTCAAAAGCAATCCCTGGAATTGGCTCATCGCTTGGAAGTGCTATTTCGCTCGGAGTTTCCACAACAGCAGTCGGAACGGTTAGCCTTATTCAAGCATTATTAAAATAAAATGTCTATAAAGATATGAATGCAATAAAACAAGTTGAAAATGTTAGTTTTCCGGACACAGACATACAAGAGAATTTTGAATTTGAAGCAGTATGCGAATCGGGAACTTTTACTTTTCATTTTAAATGGATAAATGAATCTTGGAGTGTATGGGTAACTCTTCCGGACGGAACAGTTCGACAAGCAGGCGTTTATCCAAATGTTATAAATTGGACAGGAAATAGCGATTATGGGCTTGTTTTTGTTACAGAATTAGAAACTATTGATTTTAATTCTTTATTCAGCACATCGCTTTATTTAATCACATGGCAATAAATAATTTTAATCGCGTAATTTCAATAAAGTTCTTTCCTCAAGATACAAACGGAAATAAAATCCCGATTGAAGATTCTACAAAGACAATCCGTTGCCCAACTTATGGCAGAAAACCAAACATTGAAATTACCGGATTACAGACAACAGACGAATGTATTCCTTCATTCAATTTGAAAATTAAAAATCTTTATTTTGAAGATATTAAAAACCAATATCCATTTATTGAAGTTGAGTTAGGTTACGCAAAAAGCACAATTACAATCGAAGGCACGATTTTTTATTCCTTTACAGAATCACCGGGCCCGGAAAGTGTAACCGTTATTCAGTGTTTAATGGGAAATAGTTCCGCTTGGCTTTCTAAAACCGTGAATTTAAATCTTGATAAAGGATTTACACTTCAAAATGCAATCAACCAAATTGCAACGGCAGTCGGATTAAAATCTTCCCTTTCCGTAAAAACTCAATCGCTTGTTTCAACTATTGCCTTTCAATTTACAGGCAAGGCAAAAGACGCAGTGCAAGCATTAAAAAAATGTTTTTCTGAAAATCTGATTATAAAATCCGTACAAAGTGAATTAAAAGTAATGCTTTCAAACGAAGCAAACAAACAAACTTTTATTCACATTTATTTATTGACCACGCCACCGCAATTAATCGGCGGAGAGAACAACATCGCTTGTGCAACAATTACAACTTTATGCGATTTTAGAATTACACCGGGAACTAAAGTTATTTTTAATTCAAACTTTTATTCTACAACGATGACCGCGTCCACAACAAAGGCATACACAAAAATGATTGTTTCAACGGTGAACTTTCATTTTTCAACAACGAGCGGAGCAAATGAAATGACAATTCAAGGGCAGGTATTATGACAGAACCTTCGATTTTTAATGGACAGCGATTTTCCGACCGTGATTTAATAGAATCAATTCTTAATCAGTTTTTTATTGTTGATTATGGCTTTGTAACTACCGTAAACGCAGACAAAACGGTAAATGTTACCCACGCAACAAAACCGCTTACAACAGAAGGCGAATCACTACCAGCGATAACTTCTAAAAACATTCAAGTTTTAACATATTCAAACGCAAATATTTCTTTAAATTTTCCAATTTCAAAAGGCGATAAAGTTCTTTTATTAGGATTAAAAAATCTTGTTGAAGATGTAAGCGGCGTAAAAACAGCGGAAGAACAGAAAACGCGTATTCATTACGCAAGAGAAACTTTAAAGGCACTACCACTTTGTTTATTCAACAGCGATTCAAAAATAAAAATCACCGCAGAAAACGGCAAAATGTCTATAAATACGAATGATGTTCTTGAATTGAACGGTAACGATAACGGCGGTGTTGTAATCTGCCCGGAATTAAAAACCCAGCTTGGATATTTAACGCAACGAGTAGATACGATTATAAACGCCCTTAAAAACTCAACGACCGCAGCACAAGACGGTGGAGCAACTTATAAAGCCGGAATTGTTACAATGCTATCAACTATTGTAAATAAAGAAGATTTTTCAAATATTGAAAGCGATAAAGTAAAACACGGAAAAGGAGGCAACTAATGGATTTATTAATGAAAGCGGAAGTCATAACCAGTTCCTCTAATCCAGTATGGGATGTAAAAGTTGAAAACGGCAATGTTCCAATAATTACAGATGATAAAGAAGATTTACAATGTGCAACTTTAGCGGCGTTCTTAATCAAAGGTTCAGTTCCGCAATTAGAAGACGCAGGAGTTCCTTGGAACGATTTTTTAACGCAAAAAATAACATTTGGAGAATTGGACTATTACATTCGCGACAGTTTAAACAATGTTGAAAAACAAACATTCTACCCAAGTTATGACATTGCAGACGATAAACTAACGCTCAGCATTGGAAAATTAGAACAGGAGGACGCAGTCGATGAGCTTTAAAATAGACGATGAAGAATGGGAGCCACAAACAGCCGAAGAACATTCTTCTAATATTATGCAAACGGTAAACTCACTATTAGAACAGAACGGAATAAAAGACGATTCCGGAAATACAGTTTCCTTAAAACAGAATTATGGAAACGCCTTTTATTTATTATGTTTAGCGATTGCAAATCGAATCGCAGACAATGACGCAAAATTATCAAAAGCAATAAACAGTTTTAATGTTTCATTATGCGATGACACACAGATTGAAAATCTTTTGCCGATTGCCGCCGTTACTAGAAACCCAGGTTCTTATTCAACACTAGTTTTATCGGCAACGGCAAGCGAAAACGGTTCTTGCACAATTCCTGCCGGCACAAAAGCACCATTTGGAGATGTAAACTTTGTTGTAAAAACTGATGTATTAATTGAAGCTGGAAAAACACAAAATATTGAAACGGTATGCGACACAGTCGGCCCGATTACAGTTTTAACAGGCGAAATAAACGCATTTTCTGAGCAGATTGTAAATCTTGAAAAAGTTACAAACGGCGTTTCTTCTATTCCTGGAACATCACCAGAAACGACAAACAATTTAAGAAAGCGAATTGTTCAAGGAAACACGATTAAATACACGCTAGACGGTTGTAAATCCGCATTGGAAGAATTGACCGGCATAAATTACGCTAAAGTCTTTTTTAATTACAATACAGATGAAGCAATTATTTTACAAGGAAACATCAGCCTTGCACCGCGACACGCTTACATTGTAATTGACGGCTCAAGTGATAAATTAGCAGAAACCTACAGCGAATATATGAACGCACCAACACAAAATGGAAGTTCTTCTTCCGAATATGCAAAATCGCAGAATTATGTAACAGGAAGTGGACAGGAAATTCCGATTAAATACGATTTGGCAACTGAACAATACATTTATGCCAAAATATGGCTTGAGGAAAATGCAGACGAAGGCACGCAGGTAGACAATCAATTAAAACGCGATTTAATAACCGCCAGTGCCTCTTGGGGAATTGGCACAGATGTAAACGCAAAATTAATCGTAAAACCATTTGTAGACATAAATTACACAAATGTTGCTTATTGCGAAGTAAGCCTTGACGGTAACACTTGGAGTAATCACATTGAAATTGGAGCGAATGTAATCCCTAGAATTAAAGATGAGAATATTTTAGTGGAGATGATAGAATGATAAAACAAAGCGAATATGTTCCACGCCAAATGAACGGCCCGATTATCAATTCTCTTTTTATGGGAATGGAAGAAGAACTCAACCATTCCGAAACGATAATCGACTATTTAGAAAATCTTTCGATTGCAAAAGCACAAGAGACAGAACTTGAATCTATCGGTTGCCTTGTAGGTTTTCCGCGTCCGCTTGTTCCGGAAGGATTCAACGAAGAGAATGTTATGCTTTTAGGAACTGTTCCGCTTGAAAAAGATGAATCTATCGGTTTAAGCCAAATTGACAGTGAAATCGGCGGTCGGCTTTCTACAATCGAAAAAAGCAATACAGGCTTTATGGATTTAGGAACATACAGAAAATTATTAGAAAAAGTCGCAGAAATAAAACGCTATGGCATAACATTAAAATCCGTTGATGACATAGCACAGACCGTTTCTACAGATTACACAATCGAATGGGACGAATACGGCGACATTCTAATCAATTATTCAAAATCAATCGGATATAAAAATGTTTGGCTCTTAACTCAATTATTTTTGAGAATTTGTACAGAGCCACAAGTAACTATACAATCGGGAGTATAAATATGATTCCAACACAAACATTGGCAGCCTTTCCGGAATTCGGAAACAGTTCAACAAAAGTAAAACCGGACGACACAAAATATTCAGCCGGATTTGTAAACGCGGATGTTGTTCCTTATGAATGGGTGAACTATCTTCACAATAAAGCGTCTGTAGGAATTACAGATTTAAACAGTGGCGTTTCTTCAATGGAAAAAGAATTAAACGCCGTTGTAACAGCCGGAGGAGCGACCCCTTCCGAAGCGTCAAATACGCAAGTTTTAAATGCGATTGAATATTTAATTGCACAGGCAAAATCAGAAGCGATTTTAGCCGCGCACCCAATTGGCTCTTTATATTGGTCAAGCAAAGACACCAACCCTAATTTATTATTTGGCGGAACTTGGACGCGAATTAAAGACAAGTTTATTCTTGCAGCCGGCGACACATACACAGCCGGAGCCACCGGCGGTTCAGCCACCGCACAATTAACAATCAGCAATCTGCCGAGCCATTCGCATTCATTTACACCAACCGGAAGCGTTTCCGTTTCAAGCCACTCTCACGGATTAAATGGGCATACACACAGTTTTACACCAAAAGGAAGTGTTACAATGAACGCTCATTCACACGGGTTAAATAATCATACCCATTCGTTTTCTGCAACTGCAACAACCGGTAATCAATCAGCGAACCCAAAGTTCAATTGGAGTGGAAGTCATAGTCATACTTATAATGTCGCCGCCGCTACCACCGGAGGTAGCGGTACCATAGAAATTGGTCGCGGTTATTATACAACCAAAACATATATTTCTATGACTTCAGCTTCAACTTCACTCACCGTTGAAGGCGGAACTACCGGCAATCATACCCATTCTGTTACTGTATCCGGAACAACAGGTGGTAATTCAAACAATACAACTTCTGTAACTTCAACCGGAAGTTTTACCGGAACTGAAAGCACTACCGGTGGCAATTCCGGAAATACAACCGCAACAACTCCTACCGGTTCATTTACCGGTTCTGCCGGAATTACCGGAGCGACCGGCGATAGCACTTCGTTTTCTATTCTTCCGCCTTATCTTGTAAAATACTGTTGGGAGAGAACCGCCTAAGCCGTGCGTTCCCAACAATATTTAATTATGTAAGGTGGCATTATAGAAAAACTTGTTCCGCTACCCGTACTGCCGGTGTTTCCGCTTGCACCTCCACTTGTAACCGATGAGCCGGTAAAAGTTGGATTTGTAGAAACGGAAACACTTCCGCTTGCCGTTACCGAATGAGTATGGCTCATTGAATGTGAATGACTAGAACCTGCGCCGGAAGTAAACGCGGTACTGTTGGCGGTATTGCCGGTAGCGGCACCGGTATTTCCAGTAGCGGCACCGGTATTCTTATCTATAGTGATTGTTGCTGATGTTACCGCATTTTGTCTTTGATATGTATGCTCGACATAATTTTGGGATTGACAAGTGCGTGGTATATACCAATTACTCAAATTACTAGAACTGTCCTCATAAGCATTGCCGTAATAGAAATTCGCTGTATGACTATGACTTTCGCTCCAATAGAAATTATGAGTGTGTGAATTCAAACTATGTGTATGCCCATTTAATCCGTGAGAATGTGCACCAATTGTATGTGTATGAGATGATTCACTTCCGGTATTTGAAATCGATGACGAGCCACTTGTAACTGAAGTGCCGGTGAACGAATAAGTTCCGCCGGAAATAGAACCTTTGGCGGTTACGCTATGTGTATGATTGTTTAATGAATGCGAATGGCTCGGCAGATTGCTGATTGTTAATTGTGCGGAATCGTCTATATAATTGGAGGCAATTATGACAATTTTATTAAAATTAGCAGACGGAACGACCGACTGTTTTGAGAGCGGAAATTATAAAATCTCGCGTGTAAAGGATATGCACCCGGCGATTGTTTCAGTTTCTATTTTTACCGGAAAAAGACGCATTGTAAAAAAAACGCGACCATTTTCTTTTTGGTATAAACACATCACATATAAAAGCAAAAAAGTTCAGACATTACTTTCTGAAATTGCAAAACAAGCAGAAAATCAGAATGTAGAAAATTCAGAAAAAAAAGAAAACTAATCAATTTTCATTCAATATTATAAAATCGCTATTTTCGCTAAGCGAAATATTTTTTTTATTTTTCGCTTAGCGATTTTTTTTTCGCTTTAAACAAAAAGCGAATTTTTTATTAAAAAAAGTCGCTCTCTTGAAATGAAATGAAATGAATAGAATTGAAATGAAATGAAATGAATAGAATTGAAATGAATTTTATTTTGACTGTTTTTTCAACACTTAATTTTTGAGAACTAAGCACTAATTTCTTTGGCATAAGCGAACATATAGCGATAAATTATATTTTCAACGACTTGTGGCATTGTATCGCTCAGTTCCCTTTGGAAAACATCAAGGATTTGAACCGGATAATAATTCGTGTCATTCTCAAACCTAACGAAAAGACCGCGTTCTGAAATGCAAAGCAAACAATGCCGGTATGAAACAAGGGGGCAGTTTTCGATATGGAATTTATACCCGTGAAATGAAATACAGCCGTCTTTATCTGTTTTTCGCGGAATTTTAGCACAAAGAATGTCATCAAGATTTTTATCGTTTTCCAAAAAGAAAGTGTCACCTCTTGCCGGCTCGACAGAAAAGTTTGCATTGAATTTGTCGATGTAGATTTTTTCAAGATATTTATTTGCTTGTTCGACCGTTTTTATATTATTCAAAAAAAATAATTGCGGAAGTTCACCCTGGATAGTTTTCCACATTCGCTCAACGCGCCCTTTTGCTTCCGGCGACCACGCCAAAATCTGATGTATTTTTAAATCATCAAGAACTCTCTGCCATTGCGTTTTTTTATCGTGTAAACCTTCGAGTTGTTCCCATTGGGTCAAATTTTGTTTATTTTTTGGAGTTACGCAGAAAATCGCCGCCCGGTCTGAATAAATTTCTCTCGGAATTCCGTGTCGTTTAATTGTTTGACGAAGAATTTCGCAATACCCATAAAAACATTCGTACTCGGTCATATAAAGCCCGGTAATCCGGCTCGTTGCGTCATCGATTGCACCGACTAAACAATAGCGTTTTGTATTTCCGAATTTATAAAACCACTGGAAAGGCGTGCCGTCAATCTGAATCATATCGCCGAAGTTCTCTCTGCGAATACGCGGACGCTTTGCTTTATTTTTTCGTTTGATTTTGTGAGCTTCCGGAGAAACCAGCCCATACGCTTTTAAAATCGACCGGAGCGTTGAATAACTAATTTTTATGTTTTCAAACTCCGCTAAACACCGGCGGAAAAACTGAAAGTTCACATCTTTGTATTTATCGGCATAGATAAAAGCGATTTTTTCGCGTAATTCTTTAGGTTTGGCAATTGCAGGAACGCGGTTTTTATTATGATGTTCAAGACATTCAAAACCTTGTTTTAAATATTTTTGTTTCAAGATACAGAGCCAAGTTTTTGAATATCCGGTAGATTCAGACGCTTGCTGAAGCGTATATTTGCCACTAACAAGCCCTTTCAAGTAAGTCGGTAAAAGCGTGCGATAATGTTTCATAATTAAAAAATCCTTGCTAACCCAAGCGTCAGCCTTACAAATCTGTTCGAACTTATTTTTGAAAAATATTAATATTTTTTCAAAAAATTAAAAAAAAACAAGGATTTTTCATTACTGCACAACAAAAAAAATAAAAATATTTCAAAAATTAAAAAATTGCATTTAATTTTTCAAAAGTTATTGACATAGAATTTTAATTAATTCCTGCAGTTCCCTGATTCATACTAGCCAAAAATGCTTCATTTGTTTTTGATTTCTTCATTCTATCAAGGATTAATTCCAGAATATCCGAATCTTCCATTGAACCAAAAACTTTTCTTAAAACCCAGATTTTCTGAAGTTCATTTTCTGTGAGCAAAAGTTCTTCACGACGCGTTCCAGATTTTTTAATATTAATTGCTGGGAACAATCTTCGTTCAGCAAGTTTTCTATCAAGATTAATTTCGCTGTTTCCAGTTCCTTTAAACTCTTCAAAAATTACTTCATCCATTCGGCTCCCAGTTTCAACCAAAGCTGTAGAAATAATCGTTAAAGAACCGCCTTCTTCAATATTTCGAGCGGCACCAAAAAATCTCTTTGGTCTGTGTAAAGCATTTGAATCCACACCACCAGACAAAACTTTTCCCGAAGTTGGAACAGTAACATTATATGCACGAGCCAAACGCGTAATCGAATCAAGCAAAATTACAACATCGCGTTTATGTTCAACAAGTCGCTTTGCCTTTTCAAGAACCATTTCCGCAACCTGAACATGACGGGTAGCCTGTTCATCAAATGTAGACGAAATTACTTCACCCTTAATTGCCCTTTCCATTTCCGTAACTTCTTCCGGGCGTTCATCAATCAACAAAACGATTAAATAAACTTCAGGATGATTTTCAGTAATTGAATTTGCAATTTTTTGCATCAAAGTTGTTTTTCCGGCTTTTGGAGGAGCTACAATCAACAGACGCTGCCCTTTTCCGATTGGCGAAAATAAATCAACAATTCGCGAAGAAACTTCTGTTGAAACCGTTTCCAATCGTAATTTTTCTTTTGGATACAACGGAGTAAGATTTTCAAATGGAATTCTAGTTTGCGCAACACGAGGCTCATCAAAGTTTACAGTTTCAATTCTTAAAAGTGCAAAAAATCTTTCACCTTCTTTTGGAGAACGGGTTTGACCGTAAATTGTATCCCCAGTTTTCAAATTAAAAAGCCGAATCTGACTTGGAGAAATATAAATATCATCCGGACCTGGCAAATAACTATTCTGTGGGGAACGCAAAAATCCATATCCATCAGGAAGAATTTCAAGCGAACCAGAAGCAAAAATAATTCCGCCATGTTCAGTGTGAGTTTTCAAAATTACAAAAATCAACTCCTGCTTTTTCATTGGAGCCAAATCATCAGCATTAAAACCATAACGGGTTGCAAGTTCACGAAGTTCATGCATTCCCATTGCTGTTAAATCATTTATCAAAAGACGCGGTTTTGCATCATTTTCGTCTTTTCCTTCTGCATTAAAAGGTTTTAAAACTGAAGGGTCAACCGTTCCCGTTGGAACAGGCATTTCTGAACGATATTTATGCCCACCATTTTGACGACGCTGATTTCGATTATTCCAAGTTCGATTTTGAGTATGATTTTCTGATTGTTCCGAATTTTGTTCAGTATTTTCCGATGATTGATTTTCCGAAGATTCTTTTACTTTGATTACGGCTTTTCTTCTAGGGCGAACTACAACTTTTGCTGATTCTGTATTTTCTGAATCATTTTCAGCAACTTCTTTTTCTTCTTGTGAAGGATTTTCTTGAGAAGGCTCTTCCTGTGGAAACTCTTCTGCTTCAGGCGAAATATTTGCAGAACTTTCATAAGATTCAGGTTGAGAATCGAATTCTAACTGATTCTGATTGTTTTCTGAATTTTGTTCTTCCACATCAGCATTACGCTTTCTTCTTAAAGGCATTTAAAAAACTCCAAAAAAATAATATATAAAATTGAAAATTAATAGGAAAATACATAAGAATTAAAAAGAATAGATTTTTTGAAAAATAGAATAACTAATTATTATAAATTTTTTAAACATTGTCAAGATAAAAATACCTTATTCAATCAATTCTGAAGGGCCAACTAAAGCCTTTTTATATTCACTAGAAGAAACTGCAAAAATATTATCATCAATTTCTTTATCAAGCATCGTTATCTGCCCGTCAAATTCAACATTATTTGCAATTCTAAGATGAGAAGTTGTAATATCGCCAGAAAGATTTCCGCCAGAGCAGATTTCTACGCGATCTGTTGCATAAATGTCGCCTTTTAATTTCCCAGAAATGATAATTGATTTTGCATTAATTGATTCAACAGTGCAAACCGCATCTTTTGAAATTTCAAGATTTCCCGTTGCATTAATTTTTCCGTTGAATTTTCCTGTAATAATTAAATCATCGCTAAACTCTAAAACACCATCAAACTCAGTTTCAGAACCAAAAACAGTTAAAGTCTTTTTTTCTGCTTCAGGCTTTACTTCTTTTTTTTCAGAAGAAATTTCTTTTTCATTTTGCTGAACATTTTCTTCTACTTTTTGAGATTCTTCTGTATTCTGATTTTTTTTAAAGATATTTTTCGATGACATAAAACTATTTTAC
>CAVHIX010000002.1:0-28538 GCA_963636135.1 Anaerovoracaceae bacterium | reverse complement strand
GTTGCTGCCTAAAAAATTAGGGTATTTTCTGACTGTACTAAAATTGACTTTTTCAAAGTCTTTGAAAAGAGCTGCCGCTGGTACTGCAAAATATGATCTTGTGGGGGACATTGCAAAAGGCTGTAAGATTACGCGAAGAACGGCAGCGGCAATTTTAAGTCAATTGACTGTAAAAGAAACAGAACAGTTTGGCTTTAATCCTGAAAAGTTTATCCGTGATGTAATCAATATCATTAACGCACAGAAATCTACAAAGATTGTTGAACATATTGAATATCACGAACTTTCTGATACTTACGATTCAAGCATTTTTACTGCCGGAAAACTTCCAGATAAAGTTCCTTTTATTTCTAAAAAAGCTGTTCAAGATCTTGTTTTTACAGATGGTAGCGGAGAAGAAAGCATAGAATGGAAGTTTGCAAGTTCGCTTGAAGCGGCAACAGAAGTTGTAGTTTATGCAAAACTTCCGCGAACCTTTCAGATTCCAACTCCTGTAGGAAATTACGCACCGGACTGGGCAATCGCTTTTGATAAAGATAAAGTAAAGCATGTTTTCTTTGTTGCAGAAACAAAAGGAAGTCTTGACGATATGCAACTCCGTAAGATTGAACACAACAAAATTGAATGTGCCAAAAAGCTTTTTAATGTAGTTTCTACAAGTGGCGTGCGGTACGACCATGTTTCAAATTACGAAGATTTAAAGAATATTATTGGGGGTCTTTAATGAAAAAAAATTTAATAATCCCCAATCTTTCTTTTGCAGAAAAAATTCTTTGGGTGGCGTCTTGTGTTGGTGTTACGGTTTTGTAAGTTGGAAAAAGATTCGTGCAGAACAGGAAGAGGGCGAAGAATGAGTAAAATAGGTAAAATAGTTGATATGCAATTATAAAAAAACTTTCCTCCCCAAATATTCAATAAAATTGTTCAAATTTATTGTAAACTATTAAAGGGGAAGGTTATTTTTTATGTGGAATAACTTTTCTTTTATTTTCTAACTTTCATTCAACTTCTTATACAACTTCAAAAGTATTTTTTCCAAGGATTCGTATTCTTTTTTTGAAATCCAGTTTTTGAAGTTTTGTTCCATTTTGTCTTTGTTGATTTTGTTTTCCTGGCAGATTCGGTTCCCTTCGTATGTTATTGAAACTGTTTTTGACATTCTGCCGTTTTTAACTGTTAATTCGGTTGTCAAAAGGTCTTTTTCTTCTAGGCGTTTTATGATTCCGTTTGTTGTTGGGTGTGAAACATCTAAAAATGATTCGATTTCTTTTTGGGTTGTGGAGCGTCTTTCTTGTTCATTTACGAAAAGTAAAACTCTTAATTGCGGAAAAGTTATTCCGTCAAGGCTGAGTTCGGCGTTTTGTTTTTTAGAGAGTTTTTCGTCGATTTTTTTTAATAAGAATCCTATGTCTTTATTTTTATTTTCTTTCACTACCTTTAAATTATAACACAATTTTCTTGAAATTCAAGGAAAAATTCAAATTTGTAGTGTAACTTGCTACACATTGCTTTGTATATTATATGTAGTGTGCTACAGTTGCATAAATAAATTTGGAGGTTTAATTTGAAAAATCTTGCAAAATTGAATTTGATTTTTCTTTTTTTTATGTCTGTAAGTCTTTTTGCACAGGAAAAAAGTGAAAAATTGATTCTTACTGCCGATGATGCTGTTTCTTTTGCATTAAAAGAACATGTTGATATTCAGCGTTCAGAAATTTCTTTAAAAAAGGTAAAAAGGGAATATAAAAATTCGTGGAATAAAGTTCTTCCTTCGGTTACGGCAAGCGGTAATGCTTCTGAAAAAAAATTCTGGGCGGATTCTTCTACGGATGAGGTGAATGTTACTGCAAAATTTGCAGCCGATCTTTCTTTGGATACGGGACTTGCTTCTTCTATAAAGGCTTTAAAATCGTCTTATGAGGAAGGAAAGATTTCTTATGAGGACACCGTTCGCAAAACTGAAAACTCAGTTCGTTCGGAATTTTATCATCTTTTGTATTTAAAAGAAAAAGTCGAAAACTCGCAGACGACGCTTGATTCTTATGAAAAACAATACGAGCAGGCAAAAAATAAATATTCGCGCGGAACTGTTACGGAACTTGATTTATTGACGGCACAGGTGAATGTTGAAACTGCAAAACCGAATGTTGATAGTGCAAAAACGGCTTTTACAAACGCACTTTACGAATTTTTAGATGCGATTGGAATTGAGCGGGGAACGCAGGTTGAACTTTCGGGCTCTCTTGATGATGCGGATAAAATTGTAAAAATTGAGCGGTCGGTTTTGGATGATTGCGAACAAAAATCTTCTGAAATAAAAATGATGCAGAAAAAACTTGAAAACGCAAAACAGACAAAAAAATCAACTTTTTCTTTTTTGTTTTTGCCAACTTTAAAACTTGGTGCTGAAGTTTCCCCTGAAATATATACTTACGACAAAAAAAGCGAAAATGCGACTAATACGCCAAACTGGAATATTTCGGCGGCGATTTCCTTTCCTATTGAAAGTTGGATTCCCGGTTCTTCTTCGGCGGTAAAAGTGGCGGCTTTAGGTGATACGGTAAAGGATTATGAAATTCAACTTGCGGATTTACAAAAAACGGTTCGCACAAATGCAACTGAAAAATTTGAAGCGATTGAACTTTCGCAAAAAAATATTGCGGCACGAAAAATGAATGTTGAACTTGCCCAAAAAACTTATCAGATGACGGAAGAAGCGTATAACCGCGGAACAAAAGATATGCTTTCTCTTCAGGATGCGTTAAGTAAGCTCAGTTCTGCAAAATTGCAATTAAAGGAAGAACAGTATAGCCTTTTGTCGAATGTTCTTTCGCTTGAAACAACGCTTTCTCTTCCGGCAAAAACATTTTTAAAGTCGGAAAATAAATAAAAATCGAGGTATTAAAATGAAATTTACTAAAAAAAGAATCGTGTATACGGTTGCGGCAGTTGTAATTCTTGTTGTGATTGCGTTGCTACCAAAAAGAAAGGCGCAGATTCCTGTGGCAGAAAAAACGATTTATCCTGTGCAGACAGAAACAATTCAAAAATCGGATTTGCAGGAATATCTTTTGCTGAATGGAAATGTTAAGGCTGACAATACGATTTCAGTTTTTCCGGATATGGCAGGAAAATTGGTTCGCGTTCCGGCAACTCTTGGAACTTATGTAAAAAAAAGCCAGATGATTGCGGAAGTTGACCCTTCGGTTCCAGGTTCGATTTACGCAAAAAGTCCGGTTTACGCCCCTATAGAAGGCTACATTACATCTTTGCCACTTACGCCGGGGACTACGGTTTCAACTTCTACGGAAATTGCAAGAATCGGAAATATTAAAACTCTTCAGATTGAATCAAAAATCCCAGAAGGAAAAATCGGTGTTCTAAAAAATAATCTTACGGCGGAAGTTTCGCTTGAAGCGTATAAAAATGAAACTTTCCCTGCACACATTTTTAGAATCAGTCCGATTGTAGATGAAAGTTCGCGCACAAAGGAAGTTTATTTTCTGTTTGATACGAACGACGCAAGAATTAACGCGGGAATGTATGTTCGCATAAAATTGAATACGGTTTTGCATAAACAAACGATTTCGGTTCCAACTGATTGTATCGTTTCTGATAATGGCAAAAAATTTGTTTATGTTGTAAAAGAAAGTTTGCAAGAAGAAAATGTACAGAATCTTGAAAATGAAGAAAAAAATACAATTTTAATAGTAGAAAAACGCGAAATTTTAGAAGGCGTAACGGTTGATGCTCGCACAGAGATTTTAAGTGGATTAGCCGAAAATGAACAAATCGTTGTAAGCGGAATGCAGGTTCTTTCTGATGGCGCTGAAGTTCGCAATGTTGGGGGCCAAAAATGAGTGTTTCAAAAAAAGTAATGGAGCATCCGGTTTTAACAATCTGTACTTTTGCCCTGATTGCGATTGTTGCGTTTTTTACGCTCGGCAATATGCAGGTTGATTTAATGCCGGATATGGATATGCCTGTTGCGATGGTAATGACAAGTTACGATAACGCGGGCCCTGAATCAGTTGAAAAATCCGTAACTGAAGTTTTGGAAAGCGGATTAATCAGTGTTAGTAATTTAAAGGAAATGACCTCTGAATCTTCGGAAGGCTCTTCGCTTATCAAACTTGAGTTTAATTACGGAACGAATATTGATACGGCAATCAACGATATTCGCGATAAACTTGATATGGTAAAAGGAAATTTGCCAGACGATGCAGATTCTCCGCAGATTTTTAAATTCGATTCAAGTGCGATGCCGGTTATGACTCTTGCTTTGAATGGAAACCGTTCCGCAGATGAATTAAGAAAACTTGCCGACGATGAAGTTTCTGACCGATTGGAACAGACTGCGGGAATTGCCCAGGCAAATGTTCGTGGTGGGCGAGAATCAATTGTCAGAATCGAATTGAGCCAAAACAGGCTTGACGCATACAATTTGACTCTTTCTTCTGTTGTTGCAACTTTGGCAAGTCAAAATATTGAAGTTGGCGGCGGTTCAGTTTACGAAGGCACGCGAAAATATATGGTTCGCACCACAGGCGAATTTTCTTCCCTTGATGAAATTAATGACACGGTTGTAGGAAGCGTTAATGGCTACGATGTAAAACTTTCTGACATTGGCGAAGCGTATATGGGATACAAAGACCAGACGAATGAAGTTTACATTAACGGAAAACCGGGCGTTTATATCAGTCTTCAAAAACAGAGCGGAAGTAATACCGTAAATGTTGCAAATGCCGTTTACAAAAAAATTGCCGAAGTTCAGCAGATTTTGCCGGAAGGGGTGAGCCTAGACATTATTAGCGATGATTCAACTTCTGTTCGCGACACTTTGCATTCCCTTATTGAATCGATTTTGGAAGGATTTGTTCTTGCGGTCTTGGTTTTGTTCATATTCCTTAGAAGCGTAAAAAGTACGATTATTATGGCGATTTCAATTCCGTTCAGCGTTTTGATTACGGTTTTAGTAATGGTTATGACGGGAATTACCCTGAATATGATTACGATGACCGGTTTGATTTTGGGCGTTGGAATGGTTGTAGATGCGTCGGTCGTCGTTTTGGAAAATATTTATTCCTACCGAATGCGAGGAACTAGTGCCCGGGTTTCTGCGGAAATTGGTACCCAGGAAGTTATGGCGTCTGTAGTTTCTGGAAACTTAACTACAGTCTGCGTTTTTATTCCGTTCTTCGTTTATAAATCCAAACTTGATATGCTCGGCGAACTTTTTACAACTCTTATGATTGTAATTATCATTGCACTTTTGTCGTCGCTTTTTGTCGCAATGTTTTTGGTTCCAGTTTTGGCAGGAAAATTTTTACCAGTTGATAACAGAAATGAAGTTCCGATTAAAAATAAATTCCTTAAAAAATGCGATGCTGCTGTAGAAAATGCGATTGATTTTGTTCGCGACAAATACCGAGGGGCATTACGAGTTGCACTTCACCACAGATTTGCAACGGTTTTAATTTCGTTTACGATTCTTGCGTCTTCGATTTTGCTTTTTAGCCATTTAAGAATTTCGTTTATGTCGGATTTTAACGATACTTCCGTTGGATTGAATGTTGAACTTCCACTTGGAACAAAACTTTCTGAAACAAAAAGCGTTCTTGAGCAGTTCTACGATATTGCAAAAGATGAAATTAAGGGCTACGAAAACATTATTGTAAGCGTTGGTTCAACAAGCGGGATGTCGCTCAGTTCGGATACTTCTTATAAAGGTTCGCTCAGCATTACGCTTCCTGATGCTTCAAAACAGATTGATAATGCCGAAACTGTAAAAGCAAAACTTCGTCGCCATTTTGATAATTTTCCGACTGCAACATTTACTTTTGATGACGGAAAAATGCAGCAGATGACCGGAAAAGACATTGATATTGCGATTTCCGGGAATAGCCTTGAAAAACTGATTCAAACTGGAAACGAAATAAAAGATTTAATCGTTCAAAAAATCCCGGAAGCTACTGAACCTGAACTTGATATTGAAGAAGGACTTCCGCAGGTTGAAATTAAAATTGACCGAGCACGAGCATCTTCTTTTGGAATCAGTGTAAGTACGATTGCAAACGAAATTAATTACAGTATTAACGGAAAAACCGCTACAATTTACCGAGCCGACGGCGACGATTACGATGTTGTAGTTCTTTTGGCAGATAAAGACCGCGGCGACATTCCCGATCTTGAAAAGATTTATGTAAACGGCACGAATGGGCGATATGCGGTTTCTAACTTTGCAGAAGTTGTTCGCGGAACAGGGCCGGTTTCAATCAAGCGTGAGGATAAAACACGAACCGTTCACCTTACATCTGGAATTACGCAAGGTTCTAGTGCAGGCGATGTTGAAAATGAAATTAAAAAACTTATTGCTTCGGATATGATTATTTCAGAAGATGTAAACATTTCTTATGAAGGTTCTTGGAAAGACACAATGGACACGATGAAGATTTTGCTGATTGTTGTAGTTCTTGCGGTTATTCTTGTTTTTGGCGTTATGGCTGGAACTTACGAATCGTTTAAAGATCCGTTCATCAATATGTTTACTCTTCCGTTCCTGATTGTCGGCGTAGTTTTAATTCATCTGATTACGGGTCAGGCCTTTAGTATGGTTTCGATGCTTGGCGTTGTAATGCTCGTTGGAATCGTAGTTAATAACGGAATTATTCTTGTTGACCAGACGAATCTTTTGGTAAAACGCGGAACTCCAGTTCTTGAAGCGTGTGAAAGTGCCGGTGCCTCTCGACTTCGCCCAGTTTTAATGACGACCCTTACTACGATTTTAGGAATGATACCAATGGCGTTCTTTGGGGATGCAAACTCTTCTATGACGCAGCCGATTGGTCTTTGTATTATTGGCGGTCTTACTTCCAGCACGATTGTAACGCTTTTTATAATTCCAGTTTTGTATTCTTTGTTTAATAAGAAGTTGGATAAAAAAGCAGAACAAAATCTTGCTCCTAAACTTGTAAAAATGCTTGAAGCAAACAGAAAAAAGAATGAAGACTTAAATGAAGGAGGCGAAAACGATGGAAAACAAAATGATTAGAGTTGAAATAATTGCAAATCAGTCCGTTCACGAAGAAATTATAAAAAATCTTGAAGCGGTAATTCCGGATTTGTGCTATTCAGAAATTCCTTTGGTTTACGGAAAAGGCAAAGACAGCCGAAAACTTGGCACTACAACCTGGCCAGAAACGAATTTCATTTTGATTGCGTATTGCCCTTTAAATTATGAAACGGACATTCGCACAATCGTAGAATATGAAAAAACAAAATTTACAGACGAAGGAATAAAAATCTTTGTTCTGCACGAAAATTAATTTTTCATTGTAGATTTAAAAATCCCTGGCTTAGTTTTTAAACTGGGGATTTTTGGTTTTAAAATTATTTTTTCTTTTTTGCAGATTTTGAGCGGTTAAAAATTGTAGAAAAAATTTTCCCGAGATTTAATTTGCATTTTATGCCGAATTCGCCGCCATTTTTGGTAACATCTTTTACAAAATCCGGGAGTTCGTGGTTTGAAAGCCGAATTCTGTATCCAAAAAAAATGTCTAACAAAACATAATCAAAAATATTTTGCTTCCAACCGATTTGCGGAAAAAGTTTAGTTAAAACATCTCGGGATTTTTCATTGTTCAATTCTTTGTCGGAATATATTAAAAAATCTGTGGCAGCCCCAAACCCAATGTAAAAAAAGTTTAATCCCTTGCAGAACGGATAATAAATTGCGCTTAAACTGATGCCAACCGTTATGAGTGAGCCGTCGTAATTTTTGGGCCAGATTGAAGAATGTGAAAATTCCCCTTTTGCAGAAAAAAATGGAAGAATTAATCGTTCGTAAGAAATGCCCAATCCCCAGCCGTTATTTTTTAATCCTGAAAAAAGATATTTTGTATCAAAAGAAAAAATTGATTTTTTGTGATAAATAAAATATTTTGAAAAAAAAGATTCTTCCTGTGTGGTTGAAGTTTGAATTTCTTCTTCTGATTCTGTGCTTGGAATTTCAGTGTTTAAAATTTCTGAATTCTGATTTGTTTTTTCCTGGCAAAAAATGTTTTGAGAAAATATTAATAAAAGTAAAAAAACGATTTTAAATTTCATTGGATTGCGGAATCTTATCACAAAATTTTATTTTAATGAATGGGTTTTAATTTTCTTTATAGAAAACAACTGTTTAATATGTTAAAATGAACTATGGCAAAAACATTTGATGATAAAAAAATAATTTACACAATGGATCGCGTTTCTCGTGCGTATGGAACAAAAGTTGTTTTAAAAGATGTAAGCATTTCTTACTATTATGGTGCGAAAATCGGCGTAATTGGTGCAAATGGTTCTGGTAAATCTTCTCTTTTTAAAATTTTAGCCGGAAAAGATACAGATTTTACTGGAGAAACAACTCTAGCTCCCGGATATACGATTGGTTATCTTGAACAGGAACCAGAATTAACTCCCGGAAAAACTGTAATTGAAACTGTAAAAGAAGGCGTAAAAGAAATTACAGATCTTTTGGCAGAATTTGATAAAATTAATGAAGCGTTTGGTGACCCGGATGCTGATATTGATAAACTTTGTGCTCGTCAAGGCGAAGTTCAGGAAAAATTAGATGCTTTAGACGCCTGGAATCTTGACAATAATCTTGAACTTGCAATGGATGCTTTGCGTTGTCCGCCTGCAGATCAGATTGTTGATGTTTTGTCCGGTGGTGAACGCCGTCGAGTTGCACTTTGTAGACTTCTTCTTCAAAAACCAGATATTTTATTACTTGACGAACCTACAAATCATCTTGATGCAGAAACTGTTGCCTGGCTTGAAAAACATCTTCACGATTATCCGGGAACTGTAATTGCCGTAACCCATGATCGTTATTTTTTGGATGAAGTTGCCGGTTGGATTTTGGAACTTGACCGCGGAGAAGGGTTCCCGTTTAAAGGAAATTATTCTTCCTGGCTTGAACAGAAAAATGCTCGTCTTGCACAGGAAAATAAAAATGAATCTGCCCGTCAAAAAGAAATTCAACGCGAACTTGAATGGATTCACATGGGTGCAAAAGGTCGTCAGGCAAAACATAAGGAACATATTACTCGCTACAACGAACTTATGGCGCAAGGTTCAAAAGTTCAATTAAAAGATACTCAAATTTCAATTCCAGCGGGGCCTCGCTTGGGTGGTCAGGTTATTGATTTTGAAGGCGTTTCTAAATCTTTTGGCGAAAAACTTTTATTTGAAAATTTAAATGTTCATATTCCGGCTGGTGCAATCGTAGGAATCGTAGGTCCTAACGGTGCAGGAAAAACTACACTTTTTAAAATGATTGTAGATGCTGTAGGTCTTCAAAATGGCGAAAAACCTGATTCTGGAACTATAAAAGTTGGTTCTACCGTAAAATTGGTTTATGTTGACCAGATGCGAAGTGGATTAGACGAAAATAAAACTGTTTATGAAACTTTGGGCGGTGGTGCTGATTTAATAAAACTTGGCGCAGTGGACGAAAAAGGTCGAGCATTGGAAGGCGGTGTTCGCGAAGTTAATGCGCACGCTTATTGTGGCTGGTTTAATTTTTCGGGCCCAGATCAGAATAAAAAGGTAAGTGTTCTTTCTGGTGGTGAAAAAAATCGTTTAAATCTTGGAATGATGCTAAAAGAAGCCGGAAATGTTTTGCTTTTTGACGAACCAACAAACGATTTGGATGTTCAGACTGTTCGTGCGTTAGAAGAAGCCTTAGAAGATTTTGCAGGTTGTGCGTTAGTTGTTAGCCATGACCGTTGGTTCCTTGACCGAATCTGTACGCATATTTTGGCATTTGAAAATAATTCCGAAGTAAGATTTTTTGAAGGCAACTGGTCAGAATACGCTGCATGGAAAAAAGAACAATTTGGCGAAGATGCCGGAGTTCCAAAACGCGTTCAGTACAGAAAACTTTCAAGATAATTTCTTCTATATTAATGAAAATCTTTCTGAAATTTTAAAAAAATTTAAACATTGCAAATTTTTTTTTCAATGTTAGAATAAAAGGCGGAGGAAAATTTTTTTATGAAATTAAGAAAGATTTTTTATTTTGCCGCAGCGGTTGCTGTTCTTGCTGGTTTTACAAGTTGTAATTCTGGGAATGTAAAAGGCAAAATTTTAGGTGATTATGTTGTTGAACTTCCGGTTTATACAAAATTAGATTACGATAAAGCCTTAAAATCTGATAATGAAAATTATGGAAAATTCGGTTGTACTGGCGTTGTAAAAACTTTGGAAAATGGAGAGACTGTTATTGGTCGTTCTTACGATTTAGGTTACAGTTTTAAGCCAGCGTATGTTGTTCGTACAGCAGTTCCTGGTTTTCATAAAACTGTAGGTTATGTTTATAACACTTTTGCAGGCCCTGATTTTGAAGATGTTAAGAAAAATGGTCTTTCTGCTGATGACGCTGCAACAATCCCATTTTTTACCGGCGAATTAATGAACGATGCAGGTTTTTATGTAGAAGCAAATATGCGTCCAAGCGAACCTGAATCAACTGGCATTAAAGAAAGCTCTGGTACAAATCCTGGTGCTGAATACAGAATGACTTTTGCAGCCCTTATTCGTTTTATGGGTGAACGCGCTAGTTCCGTAGATGAAGCATTAAAAATTGCAAATTCTGTTGATGTTCACAATTTTAAAACAGAACACACAAGTTGGGGTGGCGGAATTATTCTTGCAGACAGCACAGGTCATTATGGTGTTCTTGAATTAGTTGACAATAAACTTGTTTGGTCTGATATGGCAAATGCTCATTCCAATTTTTATATCAATGATGAATATCGTGAAAAAAGTGCTTACCGAATGGGACTTGGCCGTTATGAAGTTGTAAAAGCTGGCATTGATGGCGTTAAAACTGAACAAGATATGCATGATTTAATTACAAAAGTTCGTTACAATCAGATGACATTTGATTCTGCAAATTGTATTTTTGACCCTCGTGGTGAAGTAATGGGTGAATATCGTGCTGAATGGGAAAAATGGGGCGGAATTCTAACTTACAAAGATGCCTACGATCCTGCAAACAAAGATTATATTATGAGTGTTCTTGCAAAAGATAATGAAGTTGCAAAAAATGCTACAGATTCACAGTTGCGAGAAGTTGGATTGTGGCAATCGGCATGGCAGTCAGTTGCAAACTGTAATAAAAAGACTTTAAAAGTTACATTCTTTGAAAAAGATAATTTAACATTCGACTTAACAGTTGAGTAAAATTTAATTTGAACCTATTTTATGCGTACTAGGAGGTACATATGAAGAGAACTGCAAAATTTTTAGTTTCAGCAGTAGTTTTGGGGTTGTCAGTAATTTTTGCAAGTTGCAATTCTGACAATGTAAAAGGAAAAGTTTTAGGCGATTATGTTATCGAACTTCCTGTAGTTACAGAAATTGATTACGATCTTGGCTTAAAAAAAGATAAAGAACATTGTGGAAAAGGCTTCGGCTGTTCTGCAGTTGGAAAAGTTCTTGAAAATGGCGATATGGTTATTGGTCGTTCATTGGACTTCTTCTATTCTGAAAGACCTTGTTATGTAATTAGAACAAATGTTCCAGGCCATTATAAAACTGTAGGTCTTGCTCATAATCCGTTAAGCGGAACAACTTTTGACGAAGTAAAGAAAAACGGAATTTCAAAAGATGAACTTGCAGGCCTTTTGTTCTTTACAACTGATATTTTGAACGAAAAAGGTTTCTATATTGAAGGAAATATGCGAAGTTCTCAGCCAGCAGAAACTGGAATTCAGAACAGTGTTGCAACAAATCCTAATGCAGAATTGTCAATGTCTGTTGTAGCTTTGATTCGCTATATTGGTGAACAGGCTGCTACTGTAGATGAAGCTTTGGAAATCGCAAAATCTGTAAATCTTCACGGACTTATGGCTGAACATTTTACATGGGGTGCAGGATTCTTTATGGCTGATAAATCTGGTCATCACGGAGTTCTTGAATTAGTTGATAACAAACTTATCTGGAATGATATGCAGGATATTCAGACTAATTTCTATCTTAACAGTGAATATAAAGACAAAGCCGTTATTGGTTCAGGAATTGGGCGTTACAAAACTCTTACTGAAGGTTATGCCGATGTTAAAGATGAACAGAGTATGCAGGATTTAATGGCAAAAGTTAAATATTCTCAGCTTTTTACTCCTGATACAAGTGAATTTGATGTTCGTTCTGAATTTTCTAGCGAAGAAGTTGTAGACGGTCATATGCTTACAATGGATTTTGTTATGGCAGAAGAAAATCGCGATATGATGATGCAGCAGTTGCATGAATTTGCTGAAGTTGAAGGTAAAAAGAGCCTTGAACAGCACAGAAAAGAAGGAACTCAGTGGTATTCTTCATATCAGTCAATTATTAACTGTAACAAAGGAACATTGCGAGCAATCTTCTATGAAGATCCAAATTTAACATTTGATTTTACAGTTGAGTAATCAAAATAAAATTTAAATTTTAAGGGACATCTAGTTTGGATGCCCCTTTTTTATTTTTTAAGCATTATTTTGTAAACAAAGTTTTTCGATTAATTCTACAAGATTTTGTAATTTTTCTTTTGTCATCAGCGGGTTTAAAAGCGTAAATTTCAGGCAGACTCGGGCGTTTTCTACAGTTTGACCGATTACAATTCCGTATTTGTGTAAAAGTGTTCTTCTCACGGATTTATTTATAGTGTCGTTTTGTTCATTAGAATTTTTTTGTGATTCGTAACGGAATACAACTGAACTGATTTCTGGTTCTGTAACGGCTTTAAATAACGGATTTTTTTGAACTAGCGAATAAAAATATAAGGCGTTATCCATATTTTTTGTAATTAATTCTGACCAGCCGTCTTTTCCGCGTTGTTGAAAACTCATCCAAACTTTTAAAGCGTCAAATCTTCGGGTTGTTTGAAGTGATTTATCAACGAGATTTGTGTATCCGTCTTCTTCGTCTTCAGTTCTGTTTAAATAATCTGCGTGAATTGTTAAAGTTTCAAAATCGGATTTATCTTTTATCAGCACACACGAACAACTGATTGGAAGCAAAAACATTTTGTGAAAATCAACAGTAATTGAATCGCATAAAGAAATATTTTTAAGTTTATACGCGTATTTTTTGCTTAAAATAACTCCGGAACCGTATGCTGCATCCGCGTGAAGATAAATATTGTATTTTTTGCAGAGAGGGGCAATTTTTTCGATTGGGTCGATTGAGCCAAAATCCGTGGTGCCAACAGTTGCAACGATTAAAAATGGAATATTTCCTTGGACAATATCATTTTCAACAAGATTTTTTAAAGCGTCGAAATCCATTTGTTTTTTTTGATTTACAGGAACTTTCACAACCGCTTCGTAGCCGAGCCCTAAAATGTGAGCTGATTTTTCCATTGAAAAGTGACTTATTTCGCTGGTGTACATTCTTAATTTCTTAAAATTTTCTGGAAGTCCGTGTTTTTTTACATCATATTTTAAAATGTTAGAAATGTACCAGTCGCGTGCCAAAATTATTGCAGTCTGATTTGATTGTGAACCGCCAGAAGTAAAAACTCCATCTGAATTTTGGTTAAATCCGTACAATGCACACAAATGTTTTATAACTTCAACTTCGATTTCTGTTGCAACTGGAGCCTGATCCCAACTGTCCATTGACTGATTGAAAGTTGAAATTATAAGTTCGCTTGCAATGCTTTCTAAAGTTGCCGGCGAATGTAAATGCGGCATATAATCCGTAGATGATGTTCTTAAAAGATTTGGAAGAATTTTTTGTTTTGTAAGTGAAAGAGTTTGTTCCCAGCCAAGACCGGTTTCTGGTAAAATCGTTTGCTGATGAACTAAAGTTTGAAGTTCCTGTGGAGTGGGCCCAGAATAAGCTTTGCTATCGCAAATTGAATCTGTAATTGCTTTTGCAGTTTGATTTATAATTTGTAAAAATTCTTTTTTGCTTTCTTCTGAATCGGTTAAAAAAATGTTCTCCACAAAAACTCCTAAAAATTAATATTCTTGATTTACGGTTAAAACGGCTTTTTCAAAAATATCCATTGCGGTGTCAATTTCTGAATCAGAAACATTTAACGCGCACAAACAACGCATTACAGAACCGCCACGACCGCCTTTTTCCATGATAAGTTTGTTTTCAAAGCACAATTTTTGAACTTTTGCCGCAGCTTCCCCATTTGCTGGGAAAATACCGTTTAAATCTGGTTTTTCTTTTGGATTTACAAATTCGCAGCCAATCATTAAACCTTTTCCGCGAACATCGCCAATAATTTTTACTTTTGATTTTAACGCGTTCATTCGGTCAGTGATTTTTTTGCCTTTTCGAACAACTTCAGCCAAGAATTCTGGTTTTGAAACTGTATTTAAAACGATTGTTCCGGCTTTCATTGCAATTTGATTTCCGCGGAAAGTTCCGGTGTGGGCGCCTGGTTGCCATAAATCTAAATCTTTATTGTAAATTACGATTGAAAGAGGTTGACTTCCGCCGATTGCTTTTGAACATAAAATTACATCTGGAACGATTCCGGAATATTCAAAGGCAAAAAGTTTTCCGCTTCGACCCATTCCGCACTGAATTTCGTCTACAATTAAAGGAATTTGTAATTCTTTTGTAACGCGACGAACTGTTTGTAAAAATTTTTCCGGGGCAACATTTACTCCGCCTTCGCCTTGAATTGGTTCAATTATTACGGCTGCAGGCTTTGTAATTCCGCTTTCAGCATCTTTTAATGTGCGTTCAAAATATTCACAGCAAGCGTCGATGTTTGCTTGTCCGTTTAAGCCAAATGTGCTTCTGTAAGTGTTCGGGAATGGAAAGTGGTGAACATCTGGCATTAAAGAACCAACTTTGCTTTTTGCGCCAAGGTTTCCAGTACAAGAAAGAGCGCCATGCCCCATTCCGTGAAAGGCCCCTTGAAAAGCGATTATGCTTGTTCTGCCAGTTGCAGTTTTGCAGAGTTTTAATGCTGCGTCTGTTGCATCTGTTCCGCTTGGTGAACAAAACTGGATTTTGCAATTTTGTGCCAATTCTTTAGGAAGATGAGAAATAACAGTGTATACAAACTCATCTTTTACAGGAGTTGTTAAATCAAGCGTATGAAGTGGAAAATCCGAGCTTAATAATTGAATCATTGCCTGATTTAATTCATCATAATTGTGTCCAAGTGCTAGAGTTCCTGCTCCGCACAAAAAATCCAGATATTTGTTTCCTTCAATGTCCTCAACCCAAGAGCCTTTTGCTTTTGCAAGCGCCACCGGGAATTTCCGTGGATAGCTTCGGGCATTAGATTCTGTGGAATCCTGTCTGGTAATGTAATACTGATTGGTGCCTTTTTCTGACATCGACGTTCTCCATTACTTGCACAAAGTGCTAACATAAAATCCTACAGGGATTTAGTTTCCTAAATCTCGTTACAGTCAAAAAAACTGTGAGTTTTTAAAATACAGTAAAAAGATAAAAGTATCAATGAAAAATATAAAAATTTACAAAGTAATTTAAAATAAAAATGCCACTGTAAGAAGATTTCGAATGGGAGAATTTCATCTTACAATGGCAAAAAATAGTCTTATTTTTCGATTGCACGAACGCGAGTTACGGTGTCACATTCAGAAAGTTTTTTAATGATTTCGTCTGGGACTTTTCCGTCTACATCGATTAAGTTGTATGCAACATCTCCGCGGGCTTGGTTAATCATTCCAGCGATATTTAATTTTGCTTCACCTAAGATTGTAGCAAATTTTGAAATTGTATCTGGAATATTTTTGTGGCTGATACAAAGTCGTGTCCCGCCCTGTGGAATTTGATTTTCGCTTACAGTTTTTGGGAAATTTACAGAATTTACGATGTTTCCGTTTTCAAGGAAATCTTTTAATTGTTCAACGGCCATAATTGCACAGTTGTCTTCTGCTTCTGGAGTTGAAGCACCTAAGTGTGGCAAACAAATGATTCCTGGAACATTTAAAAATTCTTCTGATGCAAAATCTGTGATATGGCAGGCAACTTTTCCGCTTTTAACAGCTTCTAGCATATCGGCATTGTTTACAAGTCCACCGCGAGCAAGATTTAAGATTCTTACGCCATTTTTCATTTGTTTTAAAGTTGTAGCGTTAATCATTCCTTTTGTGTCGTTTGTCTGTGGAACATGAATTGTAATGTAATCTGCGTTTTTGTAAATTCCTTCAAGAGTTTCAGAATTTATAACATTGTGGTCAAGGCTCCAAGCGGCTTTGATTGACAAAAATGGATCGTAACCGATTACTTTCATTCCGAGTTTGATAGCTGTATTTGCAACTAAAGCTCCAATTGCGCCAAGTCCGATTACACCAAGAATTTTTCCTTTTAATTCAGGGCCAACAAATTTGCTTTTGCCTTTTTCTGCTAAATCTGCGATTTCTTCACCTTTGCCAGCTAAAGAATTTGCCCAAGAGTTTGCAGCGATTACAGGTCGGCTTGCCATCAATAAAGAAAGAATAACGAGTTCTTTTACAGCGTTTGCATTTGCTCCTGGAGTATTAAAAACTACAACGCCTTTTTCTGTAAGTTCAGGGATTGGAATATTGTTTGTTCCAGCTCCGGCACGGGCAACGGCTTTTACATTTTCAGAAAGTGCCATTGAATGCATATCAGCAGAACGAACAAGAATTGCATCCGGATTATTGATTTCAGAAGCAACTTCGTAATTGTCGCGGGAAAAATTATTCAATCCTTCCGCACTGATTTTATTTAAAGTTTGAATTTTATACATTTTTTATTCCTTTAATTATTTATTTTCTTCAGCAAATTTTTTCATAAAATCTACTAATGCCTGAACACCTGCGAGCGGCATTGCATTGTAAATTGAAGCACGCATTCCGCCGACTAAACGATGGCCTTTTAAGTTTACAAGACCAGCTTTTTCGGCTTCTTTTACGAATTTGCCATTAATTTCTTTTTCTTTTGCAAGGCTTTCTTCGTCTGTTGCGCCAGTTGAATATTTTGTTAAGAACGGAACATTCATTAAAGAACGGCTTCCTTTTTGTGCAGTTGCGTGGTAAAAATCGCTTGAATCAAGATAATTGTATAAAAGATTTGCTTTTTCTACATTTAATTTGTTGATTCCTTTTGCGCCGCCTTTGCTTTCAAGCCAATGTAAAACTTTGTCTAAAACATAAATTGTGTAGCATGGAGGAGTATTGTACATTGAATCAGCGTCTGCGTGAGTTTTGTATGTAAGCATTGTTGGAGTTCCAGCTCTAGGAGAATCTGTAATCAAATCTTCGCGGATAATGACCAAAGTTACTCCGGCTGGGGCAAGATTTTTTTGTGCACCGGCAAATAAAAGTCCGAATTTTGAAACATCTAATTCTTCGCTTAAAACACAAGAAGAAATATCTGCAACCAAAGGAATGTTACCAGTTTCTGGAATGTATTCGTAGTGTGTTCCCATGATTGTGTTGTTAAAACAGATGTAAGCGTAATCGTAGTCGCCTTCGATTTTTTCTACTTTTGGAATGTAAGAATAATTTTTATCTTTGCTAGAAGCGATTACATCTACCTGAATACCGAGTTTTGAAGCTTCCTGAGCGGCTTTTTTTGCCCAAACACCTGTTTCAATGTAAGCGGCTTTTCCTGTGTGGATTCCTAAGTTTTCGGCAACCATTGCAAATTGAGTTGAACCACCACCTTGAACAAAAAGAATTTTGTAATTTTCTGGGACATTCATCAATTTTCGAACCATTTCTTCGGCATCTTTGATAATTGGTTCAAAAGCACTTGAACGGTGACTCATTTCCATTACGGACTGACCTGTTCCGTTACAGTCAAGCATTTCTTCGGCACATTGTTTTAAAACTTCTTCTGGAAGGCAAGAAGGGCCTGCACTAAAATTCCAAACTCTAGACATAAAAACCTCTTTTTATATTATTTTACGGGAAGGAAAATCCTAAAACCCTAAATTCATTAACGCCATTATCGGTGAAACATTTTGAACTTTTATTTCTTTTTTAACTTTTAAAACTGAGGAAGTGTAATTTACAATTCCTTTGATTTTTGCATTTTCTAAGCGGAAAATCATTTTTTCAGTTTCAGATTCTTTGCAGCATAAAAACGCGTATTCAATTTTTTTTTGAATGCAAACGGTTTCTATTTTTGTTGCCGGATATAATTCAAATGTTGAGCGCAAAAGTTCAACGCGGTTTACACTGGAATCAAATCCTGCTTCAATTTTAAAACCTGAATTAAAAAATAATTCGTCGTCTAAAAGTGCCGCTCCTAATCGACCTAATCCTACAACGCAACATTTTTTTAATTCTTTTTTTTCGCAGAAATTAAATAATTTTTTTATTGCAGAATTTAATTCTTTTACGCTGTAGCCGTTTTTAATTCCTTTTGGGCAATCTATAAAACATAAATCGCGCCTGATTAAAGAATCTTTTACGCCTAGTGCTAAAGCAATTTCGCCTGAAGTAATTTTTGGTGATAAAGTTTTTTCTAGCAGAAGATTTATTAAAATCAAGCGTTCTTTTGTTCGGTCAGGAACATTTTTAATTATAATTTCTTCCATAATTGATTACAATTTTAATATTGCTGAATAAATGTGAATTTCCTTAAATTTAATTGAAAAACCTGTGAATTTCAAGTTTATTGTGAATTTTTTCACAGAAAATAAAATCTGTTTAAATAAAAAAAACGCCCAACCTGAAAAACAATAAAAACAGATTGGGCAAAAATAAGGAGGATTATTTATAAAACAACGTTTACGCTAACGTTTAATTTTATCAGAATTTAGTAAAGCGACTGCAGTTCCGCCAAAACTACTGATGTTGTCAAAGTATGGACAAACTTCTTCTGTAAAAAGGCATTCAAGTTTTTCCTGATATGCCATAATTTTTCCGACATAATTTAATGTGGTTTGTGGCGTTCTTCCGGATTTAACTTTATTTGTTCCGGCATTATACATTGCGACTCCAGTAACTTCGTTTCCGCCGACTTTTAAGCAGTGTTTTAAGTGAAGCATTCCGTATTTTGCACTGATTGAAGGATTAAAAAATTCTTCTTCGGATAAAGTTGGAAAACTTCTGTTATTTAACTGGAATAATCCGCGGTCGATAGAAGCATTTGTATTTTTGTTTACAGCGTTTACATCGAATCGGCTTTCTGTGTAGGCTAAAGCAAATGCCAATGAAAGTGGAATGTCATTTTTTTCTGCTTCTTCAAGGATTGCCATTGTTACATCTCTGTTTCCGGTTACATTTAAATAGAACCATTCAACGGCGCCACGAGATTTTGGATCACGATATAAAGTTAATCCGCGGTCATCTTTGATTAATTTTTCACTTGTAAGACTTGCTTCAAAAATATAATTTTCTACAGTATTTGAATCATTTTGTGTTATAGACTTTACAGCGGGCCCTGAAACTTCAAGGTCTTTAGGAGGTAGAGCAATAGTTACTACGACAGCAGCTACAATAAAAAGAAGACAAGTAACGATGTAATTTTTAAAAGTCTGAAAAAAAGTTTTATTTTCAACTTGGTACACTTTTTTACACCTTCCTTAAACTTGTAATTTCATTCTGTCATAAATCAGATTTTGTTTCAAGTGATTTATTTAAGAAATTTAGTTCTTTTGTTTGAAAAGTTTGCGGTTTTTCGCAAATGGTTACATTTTTTATAAAAATATGATTTTTTCTTTTTTACAAATCAGTTTTGTGCGAAGAAAAGTTGAATTTTGTGGTTGAAATTTTTTATCTTTAAAAAATCAGATTATAACTTTACACAGAAAATAAAATATTTTAAAATTAAGTTTCAGTTTAAATTGTACAAGGAAAAATTATGGAATTTACTCAAGAAGCAATTGACGCTTTAGTTGTCAATGAAGTTGAAATTATGAAAAAAATTGCTGAAGAATTGCAAATTCGTATTCAGCAGGTTAGTGCGGTAATCAGTCTTGTAAATGAAGGTTGTACTATTCCGTTCATTTCGCGATACCGAAAAGAAAAACACGATAATTTAAATGAAGTTCAGGTTCGTGATTGCGACCATTTGTTTAAAACATATAAAAATCTTGAAGAACGCCGTTTAGAAATTGTAAAAGGCATTTTCAAACAGGGAAAATTAACAGAAAGTCTTTATAACGCTGCAATGGGGGCAACAACGCTAACTGAATTAGAAGATTTGTGGGCTCCATTTAAAAAGAAAAAGAAGACTCGTGGAATGGTTGCCATTGAAAAAGGCCTTGACGCTTTGGCAGATGCAATGCTTGTAATGAACGATGCTGAAATTGAAAAAGAAGCTGAAAAATACATTAAAACTGATAATGAAGATCCAGCTTTGAATGTAGAAACTGCACAGGATGCGTTAAATGGTGCAAAAGATATTTTAGCTGAACGAATCAGTCAGGATTCTCAAAATCGTTCTGCAATCCTTGATTTGTATATGGCAGAAGGAAATATCAAAACCAAAGGTATTGTTCCGGAAGGTCAAACAGAAGAAGAAGCGGCTAAAACTTCAACTTACCAGATGTACTGGGATTACACAGAGCCATTAAATCAGATTAAGCCACATAGAATTTTGGCAATTAATCGTGCTGAACGGGAAGGCGCTCTTGATGTTACAATCGATGTTGATGTGGATTCTGCGGTTTCTTTAATCAGTAAAAAAAATAAAATTAATAATAAATATTTTGCTGAAGCAATTGAAGATGGAGTTGTTCGTCTTTTGTCGCCAGCCGTTGTTCGTGAAATCCGTTCAAATGAAGCAGATGAAGCAGATGAACACGGAATTGGAATTTTTAGTGAAAATTTAAAAAATCTTTTGATGACACAGCCGATTAAGGGTAGTCGCGTTTTGGGAATCGACCCTGGTATTCGAACTGGAACAAAATGTGCCGCTTTAGACGAAACTGGAAAATATTTGGGATATTTTAAAATCTTTCAGGTACAGGATCCGGAAGATGCTTATAAACAGTTGAATGATGCAATTGATAAATACGATATTCAGGTTGTTGCCGTTGGAAATGGAACTGGTAGCCCTGAAGTTCAGGCGGTTGTTTCAAAAGTTATCAGTGAAAATTATGCCGATGCAGATGTAAAATATACGGTTGTAGATGAATCGGGAGCTTCTGTTTATTCTGCTAGTGAAGTTGCAACAAAAGAATTCCCGGAATTGGATTTAACGATTCGTGGGGCAATTTCTATGGGGCGTCGATTGCAAGATCCTTTGGCTGAACTTGTAAAAATCGACCCTAAAGCAATTGGTGTTGGCCTTTATCAGCACGATGTAAATCAGAAAAAATTGAGCGAAACTTTGGATGAAGTTGTAGGTTCTGTTGTAAATCAGGTTGGCGTAAATTTAAATACTGCAAGTTATATGCTTTTAAGTTATGTTTCCGGAATTACGATGAGCACTGCAAAAAAAATTACAGAATATCGTGATGCAAATGGAAAAATTTTAAGCCGTGAAGATCTTAAAAAAGTTCCGGGGCTTGGACCAAAAGCATTTGAACAGTGTGCAGGATTCTTAAAAATTGCAGAAAGCGCTGATCCTTTGGATAATACTTGGGTTCATCCGGAAAATTATAATGTTGCCCGCGAAGTTCTGCCTTTAATAAAAGAAGGAAAAAAAGTTGACAATGCGACAAGAAAATCCCTTGAAGAAAAATACAGCATTGGTGAAACAACTTTGAATGACATTATCGAAGAACTTCAAAAACCGAATCGCGACCCTCGAGATGGTTACCCAGCACCGATTATGCAAAAAGGTGTTGTTAATTTTGAAGATTTAAAAGAAGGAATGAAAGTTACCGGAAAAATTAAAAATGTTGTAGATTTTGGCGCTTTCGTTGATATTGGTTTGCATGAAACAGCTTTAATTCATGTTTCAGAATTGAGCGACAGTTTCGTAACAGACCCAATGGAAGTTGTAAAAGTTGGCGATATTTTTGAATTTACGATTATTGCTCTTGATAAAGACCGAAAAAGAATCAGTTTGAGCCTAAAAAGTGATGCCGTAAATCGAATCGGTCAATCTTCAGCAAAATCTTCTAGTGCAGAAAAGACTGGCGGCGCAAGAAAAGTTGTTGTGGTTAAAAAAGGCTCTGGCGCTCCAAAATCAAACTTTAATAAAGAAAAATCTTTTTCTGGACAAAAACGAGAACGAAATAATTATGGCAGCGACGATGGAATGAGTTACAATCCGTTTGCCGCATTGCTCAAAAAATAATTATTTTAAGGAAAGATTATGAAATTTATAAAGAAAATACTTTTTTTTAGTTTTATTTCAATTTTGATTTTTGGTTGTAAAACTAATAAATCTGGCTGGTACGAATATTTTGAAGATGCAAAAAAAGTTGCAACAAAAGAAAATAAACCGATTTTGCTTTTTGTTCATTCAATTTACGATCCTGCTGAATCTAAAAATGCTGTAAAATTGATTACGGAATCTCCGGATTTTACTAAAAAACTTTCGGATTTTGTTTGCGTTCAGTTTGATTTTAGCGATGAATTTATTTTGCGTGGTCAAATGCCTCAAAATTTAACTGCTGATGAAGAAAAAGAATTTAAAAATCGGCAGCAAAAATTTTCAAAACAGGCAAAATTCGCTGATTTGTATTCAGTTCGCACAACTCCGACAATTCTTATTCTTACAAAAGAAGGCTATGTTGTAACGAGAGTTGATTTTGATTACGCTTCTTCATTGGTTGACGGTTATGTTTCTAGAATTTTGCTTGAAAAAGATTCTGTTGACGAAATGAATAAAAAAATCGCGGAAACTAAAAAAGGTTCATCTTTGAAACGGATAGAAGCAATCGATCAGTTTTTTGAATCTCAAGATCCGCTTTACAGAAATATTTTAATTGATTTGTTCGAACCAATCCCTGAAATGGATAAAGAAAATAAATCTGGTTTGGTTCCAAAATATTTAATCGAAATTGCGCATGCCCATGCTTTTGAAAAATTGCGAAATTTAGATAGCCAGGGTGCTTCGGATGTTTATTTAAATGCTGCAAATGATGAACGACTTGCTGATTCAGATAAACAAACTTTGTATTTTTATGCAGCTGAAGCATTGTTAAAATCTAGAACTCCAAATCTTGAATCTGGACTTGAAATTTTGAATAAAGCAATCGATTTAGCTCCTGATTCAGATATTGCAAAAGAAATCAAAGGTTATGTTACAGAGATTCAGAAATTGCAATAGGATCAACATTGTAAATTTTTGAAAACTGCTTTCTTAAAGCTTCCATATCTTTTTGGTATGGGGCTTTGAAAGTTACGATTTCATTTGTTATTGGGTGTAAAAAACTAATCTTATATGCATGAAGGGCAAGCCGATTTAATAAAGGCTGTTCTTTTGTTTCATCGCCATTCCAATTTCTTTTAAAATCACTTAAGCGAATCGGTTTTTGATTTCCGCTGTAGAGTGGGTCACAAACGATTGAAAATCCATTTTCCGCAAGATGAACACGAATCTGGTGAGTTCTGCCGGTTTTAGGTTTTGCTTCAATCCATGAAAAAGGACCTGTTGAGCATAAAAATTTAAAATCCGTTACGGAAGGTTTACCAAATTTTTTGTTTGCAACTGTTCTGTGGCGGGCATCTCCATCTGGCATTAACGGAAGATCAACATGAAGAGTTTCCCACATAGGCCTGCCGTGAACGATTGCGTGATATGTTTTTTCAACTTTTCGATTTTCGAACTGCATTGAAAGATTTTGATGTGCTTCTGGTGTGCGAGCATAAATTATAATTCCAGAAGTGTCTTTGTCTATTCTGTGAACGGCGTAGAGTTTTCCAAATTCTTTTTCGGCAATTAAATCAAGGCGAGGGGCGGTTGGGTCGTATCTGTCTTGTGCGATTAAAAGTTGTGATCGTTTATTTAAAACTACAATTTGATCATCAGAATAAATGGTTGTGTAATCTGGAATTTTTTTCATAAAAATGAGTATATCAAAAAAAATCCGTGATGTAAATTTGAAAGATTTTTAAAATGAAAAAGCCAAGTTCAAAATGAAAATCAAATTTATCACTTTAAACTTGGCCTAAAATTTACTGAAAATTATTTTGAAAAATCAGTTTTATTACAATGTTGGAAATCTGTTGAAATAATCTTTTGTTTCTTTTGCAACTACACCGCTTAAAACGATTAACGAAATACAGTTCGGGATTGCCATTAATCCGTTTGTAATATCAGCGATTGTCCAAACTGCAGAAATTGTCATGTAAGGTCCGATTGCAACGGCGATAATGTAAAGCCATCTGTAAACTTTTACAATGCCCATATTTCCGTTTGAAAGATATTCAAGACATTTTTCTGAATAATAATCCCAGCCTAAAATTGTTGTAAATGCAAAGAAGATTAAACAAAGCATAAGCAAGAATTGAACTGAATGCTGGTCTCCGCCAAGAACTTTAGAGAATGCTGCAGAAGTTAAAGCTGCTCCAGAAAGTCCGCTGTTCCATACATCGCCACCGGCAATTACGATTGAAAGTCCTGTCATTGTACAGATGATTAAAGTATCGATTACAGTTCCAGTCATATTTACCATTCCCTGTTCAACAGGTTCGTTTGTCTGAACGGCAGATGCAGCGATTGGAGCTGAACCAAGACCTGCTTCGTTTGAGAAAATACCGCGGGCAATACCTTTTTGCATTGCCATTTTGATGATTGTTCCGGCAGCTGCACCAGATAAAGCTTGCAATCCAGTTTGTGCACCAAAAGCGCCTTTGAAAATTAAAGCAAATGCATTAGGAATTTTTGTTGCGTTCATAATTAAAACTGAAAGACCAAGGAAAACATAAATAATTGCCATTGCAGGAACAACTTTTTCTGCAACTTTAGCGATTCGTTTAAGTCCACCAATTACAACAAGTGCGGTCGCAATTGTAATTATTGCGCCACCAATTACGATTGCCCAAGAATAATCTGTTCCGAACAAAGTGAAAGCGATATTTGATTTTTCAGGGTCAAATGCATTCTGAATGGCACCACAAATTCCGTTTATCTGGGTAAATGTACCGATACCAAAAAGACCAACCAAAGTTCCGAAAATTGCAAATAAAACTGCAAGCCACTTCCATTTTTTGCCCATTCCTTTTTCGATTACATAGAATGGACCGCCAAGAATATGACCGTCTTCTTTTACTTCTCGGTATTTGATGGAAAGCATACATTCAGCGTATTTTGTTGCTGTTCCGAGAATTGCGGCAAACCACATCCAGAAAAGAGCGCCTGGACCACCAGCTAAAACTGCTGTTGCAACTCCGACAATGTTTCCGGTTCCGATTGTAGCAGAAAGCGCAGTACAAAGTGCACTAAAACCAGAAAGTTCACCATGACCTTCATTTTCTTTGAAAATCCCTTTGAATGCACGACTGAGTTTTGTAAACTGAATTCCGCGTGTTCGGATTGTTAAAAGAAGGCCTGTAACAAGAATTAGGACGATTGTTGGAATTCCCCATACTACATCGTCAATTTTGTTAAGAATTTCTTCAAAAGACATATTATTGTCCTTAGTTAAAAAAAATAAGAGTACTTTCGTACTCTCTGGAAAATGGAACTTGTTTTTGCTCTGTCCCTTATGCCTGAGATATCGACTTGAATAGTCTTAACCCTTCGGCGCCTCTTCTTTGAGGACTCTCCAGAGAATTATTATCCCTACACACAGTAGAAATATAACAAAAAAATTATAATGAAATTTTTTAATTAAAACAATAAAAATCTATTTTATTTTGAAAATTTATGCTAAATTCTGAGTTAAAGGGAAAACTTATGAGCCAGAATACAGATTATTCAGTTAACGAAAATGATATTGATGGTTTGATAAATGAATTTATTTCTTCTTTTGAATATTTTTCGCAAAATGATAAAGAAAAAATTGTTCGTGCGTGGAATTTTTTGTGTCAAAATACAAAAGGAATGGTTCGTTCGTGCGGAAAACCGTATTATCTTCACCCTTTGAGAATTTGTTATATTTTGGCCCAATGCGGATTTGATAGCGATTGTATCATCAGCGGGCTTCTCCATAGTTGCCAGGATTTTGATGTAAATTTAGAGCAGATTGAAAAACTTTTTGGTTCCGATGTAAAAAAAATTATTGATGGTACAAGTCGGATTCTGAATCTTTCTACAAAAACGCAAACTCTTCATCAGGCCGACGCGATTCGAAAAATGCTTTTTGCAATGGTTGACGATGTTCGTGTAATTTTTGTAAAACTTGCGGATAAACTCGACCGAATGCGAAATATTCGAAATCTTGAACCGCAAAATCAGCGAATTTTAGCACAGGAAGCGATTGATATTTGGGCGCCACTAGCAGATCGTCTTGGTATGAGTACGGTCAAAAATGAACTTGAAGATTTGAGTTTAAAATATACAAATCCAGATGCATTTCAGCAAATAAAAGCGGTAATCAGTCAAAAAAAGGAAGAAAGGGCGGCTTATCTTGAATATGCGGTTTCTTCTATTAAAAAAGAAGCTGAAAAAGCGGTAATTCCAGTTACGATCACAAGTCGGGCAAAACATTTTTATTCAATTTATCAAAAAATGCGAAAACGAAATAAAGAGCCTGGCGAACTTTTTGATTTATTGGCTTTGCGAATCATTTGCCAAAAAAATAGTGAATGTTACACGCTGATTGGAATTGTTCATTCGTTGTGGACGCCGCTTGAAGGCCGTTTTAAAGATTATATTGCAATGCCAAAATCGAACGGTTATCAATCGCTTCATACAACTGTAATGTGCAAGGATAAGCCGCTTGAAATTCAGATTCGCACTCAAAAAATGCACGATATTGCTGAACATGGGGTTGCTTCTCATTGGCTTTATAAAAAAGGAATGACCCACGATTTGGTTGATGTAAAAAATCTTGGAATTTTTAATCAGTTGCAGGAATTAAAAACAAAATCTTCAATTGATTCAGAAGTTTTTAACGATTTAAAAAATGATTTACTTGAAGATAAAATCGTAGTTTTCACGCCAAAAGGTGAAGTAAAACAACTTCCGATTGGTTCAACGGCGATTGATTTTGCGTATGCGATTCATTCTGCAATTGGTGAAAAAATTGTTGGTGCAAAAGCGAACGGAAAAATCATTCCTTTGAGTCAGGAATTAAAAAATACAGAAATTATAGAAATTATTACAAATCCTCAGGCTCATCCGACTCCAAATCAGTTGAAACTTGCAAAAACTTCTAAGGCCCGTCAGAAAATTCACAGTTATTTAATGGCAAATGATGTTGATTTTGCAGAACAAAATAAAAAAGAAGAAAACCCTGTTGAAAATCCGCAGAAAAGAGGACACCACAAAGGATGTAGGGCCCCAAAAAAAGATGAACAGATTAATCCTTCTGTAACTGGAAAAATTAAAATCGGAAATACTACAAATTTTATGATTACTTTCGCAAAATGTTGCAATCCAAAACCGGGGGACGCAATTTGCGGTTATGTTTCAAAATTAAGGGGAATTACAATCCACAGAGCCGATTGTTACACTTATAACAAAATTCCAGATTTAAAGAACCGCTCTGTAGATGTTTCGTGGGAACTTTTAGACGAAAATTAAACTCTGTGCATTGCAGAAAAAACTTTTTCATTCATAATGTTGATTTGAACACCCATTTCTTCTGCTTTTTTGTTTAATTCTGAACGAACTTTTTCCATATCTAAATCTGATTTTTCAAGATTTACCATCATCATCATTACAAAATTGCCACTTAAAATTGTTTGGGTAATATCTGCAATGTTTATTTTGTGTTCTGCAAGGAAATTGCTTACAGACGCGATAATTCCAACTTTGTCACTTCCGACTACAGTAATAATTGCATTCATAATTTTAATATAATAAAAAAAAATCTTTTTTACAAGTTTTTAATGTTTCAAAATCAGTTTTAAGCTATAATTAAAAATATGAAAAATGCAGTTGTTTTTTTAGCCGACGGATTTGAAGAAATCGAAGGCATTACAGTAATTGATTATTTAAGAAGAGCGGGCGTGCAGGTTTTTACAGTAACCGTTCCTTCTAGTATGACAAAACAAAAAAATATTTCTGTGGGAAGTCATAATATTTCCGTGATTACAGATTTATCTTTTGAACAGTTTGAAACTAAATTTTTTAAAGATTTGCCAGATTTAGTTTATATTCCTGGTGGAATTCCTGGTGCTCCGAATAATGCTAAGAGCCAAGGCGTTTTGAATTTTGTAAAAAAAATGTTCGATTCTGGAAAAATTGTTTCTTCAATTTGTGCTTCTCCTGCTGTGGTTCTTGCTAAAACAGGAATTTTAAAAGGCAAAAAATGGACTTGCTATCCCGGAATGGAAAATAATTTAGCTGAATATTGCGGTTCTGAAGAAAATGCAAAAATCTGTACGGAAAATAGCGTTCATATAAAAGATGTGCCTTTTGTAAGTGATAAAAATCTTTTAACTGGTCGAGGCCCGGGAACAACTGAACAGTTTGCAATGGAAGCCGTTCGACTTTTGTGCGGTGAAGATGTCGCTTTAAAAGTAAAAACAGCTTCGATTCAGCGTTAGTTTTTTTCTGATTTTAAAAGTTTTGCAAAATGAATT
>CAVHIX010000001.1:0-29123 GCA_963636135.1 Anaerovoracaceae bacterium | reverse complement strand
GATGCAAATATTTTTCGAGCAAACGCTGATTTTCAATAAAATATTCGCGGGTAAGAGTTGAATTTTCAGAAAGAAATTTTTCCCATTTTTCATAATTATAAGATTCGTTTATTAATTTTCGTTCAAGATAAAAAATCTGATCGATATTATGTTTATATTTATTGAAGAAAAACTCTACATCAGATTTTTCAATTTTATCAAAATCCATTTTTAAATTATAAACGATATATAAAGATTTTACAACAAATAATTTTTTGTTAGAAAATAGATTTTAAATCAAAGTGAGATTCTAAGATTCTGAAATGAGTTCAAAATGACAGTATTTTAAAATAAAAAATCCCTGAAAAACAAAATTTTTTCATCTTTCAGGGATAAAATTCTTAAATTAAAAATTAGAACTGATAGCTTGCTGACAAACTTGCGTAACTGTTCTTTTTCCAGCCGTAGAATTCGCTGTCTTCATCATAACACCAAATATACATTCCGCTGGCAGTTAAGGTGAGGCCTTCAAATGGTTTGTACGAAATTTTTGGCATTACAACAACATCGCGTCTTTCAATTCCGTAAATTACTGTAACTTCCGGAGCGAGTTTTTCGTTAATGAAAGAAGTTGTCACATTCGCAATAAGTTTGTTCGCTGTGTAACCTGTGTTGCTGTGATCAACATCAGAAATGCCTTTATCGTGATTTGAATCGATATTATCGTAATTCAAGATAAAAGTTCCTGTTTCCTGAACATTCAAATTCATATTCCAGAAAGGAAGGTCAAAATCAAATCCGCCGAGCCATGCAATCGAATTATTGTGAACAAATGGATCATCGCCTGCAATATCGTCTGTAAGATTGTAGCCGAATTCACCGCGCAAATTAAATCTGTCAATTGTTGTAGCGCCTTCAATTCCGAAAGTCTGTTTTTTATCGTATGCAAGGAATTTGTCATCTTCCGTTGCAGAATTTGAAAGGGTCTTTGAAATCCAAAGTTTAGCTTTGTCCGCATTATACGAAGGCTGTTTGTAATATCCGTTATAGTAGCTCAATCCCCAGTCAAAAGAACCAAAAGTTCCTGTAAAACGGGCACCAAACTGACTGTATTTTAGCGTCATCAAATCTGGGTAAAGAGAACTTGAACTAATTCCGTTTGCGGCACTCAATGCTGTAAGATAAGCGCTAGAAGCATTTTGCAAGGCCAAAGCTTTTGTTTGCGATGTTGGATCCTGATTATACGCAATCAAAGCAGAATTATAGGCTGCATAAAGATTTCCAACTGCAGAAGTGGCAGCAGATTTTACACCGTTTGTAATCTGAGTAACTTTTTCAGGAACCCAAACACCAGAAGAAGCAAAATGATCAACCGGCAAAAGTGGAGTAAAAATTCCATCAATATGAAGATTTGAAACTGGAATATCAAAACCTAATTTTACCATTGGAGTTGAAATTCGTCTTTCAATATAATCTGGGATTACAAAATCAGAATAATCGTCGGCATTAAAATTATCCAAAACATGATATTTGTCGCCTTTTCCCCAAACGACTTTCATTTTTCCGGCTTGAAGAGTAAACCAATCTGCAAAATATCCGGAAACAACAATTTCGTCCAAAATATCAATCGGGTGATTTTTAATTAATTCTTCGTTTAATTTAAGATTGATTTTTGCATCGGCCTTTTTTCCATTGTAGGCAAATCCGAGTTCAGCTTGAGGAATCGCTTTAATTCCAACATCTTTTAAGCTGTCGCAGTCAACATAGCCCCGAACTTCAGTAAACGCTTTTCCAGAAATTTCAACAGTTTTTTTAGAATCCGAAGAGGAACCAAAATCCCCAAAGTCTCCAAAATCGCCAAAATCATCTAAATCATCGGCAAAAACATTTACAGAAAAAAGTGAAGTCGCTGCCAATAAAACTAAAATTTTATTTTTAATAGATTTCATATTCAGCCTTTAAATTATTTTCCTGTTGATAAGAACGATTGTGTAAATACGCGGTCTGGGAGAGGAGTATCTACTACGATTTTTAAGATTTTTAAAGTTGTAGAGTGTCCAGTCTGAATTGTTGTAAGGCGGTTTTCCATTGGAACATCGTATCCGCTGATATTTTCGATTTTTAAAACTTCCAATTCTTTTACCATTTTGTCGTTTTTGTCATACATTTCAGAATGAACAGGGATTGAAGTTTTTTTGTCAACCCAAACGATTCTGTATGCGTACTGTGAACTTTTTTTGTCGATTGGAACATTTTTTACAACTTCGCAATCATATTCTGTTCCGTTTGAAACTGTGTATTTTTCATCGCGCAAATAAATGTGTTCATCTTCGTCCATTTCACGAGTTGAAAGGTCATCGTAAGTTGCATCTGTTCCAATAAAAGATTTTGAACCTTCGCTTGAATTTACACGACGAACAGATTTTAAACCTGGAAGATAAATCCATTTGTCATCTGGGGAATTTTTATTTGTAATCTGCAAGAATCGAGTATCTTTTACTGAAGCTGGGCTTTTAAAATCCATTACAACATAAGTTTTGTCGCCAGTATCTTTTCCGTACTGAAGAACATTACGAACTTCTGTATCTCCAGATTTATCTTTTAATTCCATAGAAACCATTGATCTTGTGAATTTTGGTTCTTTTTTGTCATCGGCACGCTGCATAATTGCAGTTCCTTTTTCATCAGCAAAAACGGCTGAAAGTGTAAAAAGTGTCATTGCACTTACAAGAATTTTTTTCGCAAATCTTTTCATAATTTTCTCCAAAAATTTAATTTTAGTCTTCCTCAAAACGAAGAAGACTTTTATTTTAATTTATTTTGTTTCAGTTTCTGAATTTTTTTGTTCTTTTGTTTCTTTTTTAGCGACTTTTAAAGCATCTCATTCAGCTTTTGGGAGCATAAACTTTGGCTGAACCTGATTTAAGATTCCAGGAATTACTGTCATTGCAAGAATACTTGAAGTAAACATTACGATTGCAACAAGAACACCAATAAATCTCAAAACGATGAATTTTGAAAGACAAAGAACTAAAAATCCGAATCCAACGGCAATTGCATTTGTAACGATTGCGTGCCCACTCTTTCTGAAAGTTTCGCGAGTAACCCATTCCAAATCGTCACTCTTTGCTCGTTCTTCGCGATAAGTTGTAAGGAAGTGAATTGTGTAATCGATTCCAACACCAACTGCTAAAGAAGCGATAATACTTGTTACAAGGTCAAGATTGATTCCCATAAATCCCATTGTCATATAGTTCAACAAAATTGTAAGAATCAACGGAATTGTACCGATTAAACCTGCCCAACAAGATTTAAATGAAACTGCAAGAATAATGAATACTGAAAGCATTGAAATAAGCAAACTTGAAACCTGGCTTGAAACAATCAATTTTGTCATTGTGTATTCCATTTCGGCAGAACCAGTGAATGAAATTTTGTATCCGGCTGGGAAAATTTCGTTTGCATATTTTTGAGCGATTTCAATAATTTCGTTTGTTTTTTCTGTTGAACGAGTTCTAAGCTGAATCTGAACGCGCATTAACGAAGGATTCATATCATCATCAACAAATCGGTCTAACGAACCACTCAAAAGTGTAAGATAACCTGTGATTACTTTTCTTAAATCTTCACGAGTCATTACAGGATATTTTTCAGTATCGTACGGAATTTCGTAATATGCCATTCCGTTGTAGTTGTAATGTCGTTCAATATAATCAAGCATTTTTTCTGTTGTAGCATTTTCTGGGCCACATTCAGCGAATGCTTTATTCAACATTGAAATTACATCTGAAGTTTTTATAGGAGTTGAAAGACGGTCTAAATATTCAACATTAGGGTCAACCCATCCTTCTGGAATTGTTAGCTGTGAAGATGAACTTTCTTCTGACTCTGAACCAAAGTCACCGAAATCGCCAAAGTCTCCAAAATCATCGCCAAAATCCAATAAATCAGAACTATCTGCCGCATTTGAAGAAGCTGAAGTTTCTGGTACAAGATTTTTTTCTGAAGGAACATGACAAACCTGATTAATTCGTTTAATAAAACTTGTAAATGAAGCAATTTTTCCGATTTCTGGGAATTCGTCTTTTAAGTAATCCTGCAATTCATCTACAGCTTTTAAAATTTCTGGGTCAGTCAATGTAGAATAATCGCCTTCTTTTTTAACAGGATTTCCGTTTTCGTTCTGTTTTTCAATTAAGAAATAAAGGCTGTTTGTTCCGGCAAATTCTTTATCAACATAACTGATTCCCTTTCGCATATCACAATCTTCCGGGAAGTAGTTTACAGTTGAAGTATCAATGTGGAGCATTCTCAATCCAAAACAAGAAAGAACAACGATTGCAACTGAAAATACAATCAAACGAGGTTTACTTCCGCAGAAGAATTTATAAATGCTGTATAAAGTATTTCCGCCGGCTTCGTCTGGGTCTTTTCCGCCTGCCAATTTTTTTGCTCGTTCGAGTTTTGCCTTAACTTTTGCAGTAAGTTTTACCATTTTTGTAGATTTTGTCTGAACTTTTTTAATGTTCTTACACAAAAGCAAAGCTGGAATAAACGTAATTGAAAGCAAAAGAGAAATTGCAACACCAACTGAAGTGAAAACTGCAAAACTGTGAAGTGGCTGAATCGGGCTTGTAATACAAGAAATGAAACCTACAACTGTAGTAAGGCCTGCAAGCAAAACGGCACTCATAACTTCTTTTAAGCCTTTAAAAATCGCTTCCTGATATTTTTCTTTTGTAATTTCACCGTCAATCGCATCAACGAAAATGTAATAATGTGTCAAAACATGAATTCCGTACGCTGAACCAACTGCAATCAACGCAACAGGAATAACTGACGAAATAATGTTAAAATTAACTTTAAGGAACGACATTAAACCGATTGTCCAAACCGTTGCAATACCAACTGTGATAAGCGGAAGAATTGTTCCATCCAAAGTTTTAAAACTCAAGAAAAGTGAAATTAAAATTACAATTACAACAAGCGGAATCAATCCAGAAAGGTCAGAAATCATAAACGATTTTGCATTTTCATTGATTACCGGGTCACCATAAATTTCATATTTCAAGCCAGCGTCTTTTATTTCTTCTATTACGATTTTTCGAACTTCGTCTAGGACTTTCTGCTGACGATCGTTTTCTGTAACATCCGGGTTATCTGCCTGAGCAACTTTTGGAGAACGCAATGTAATCTGAAGCTGAGTTGCAGTTCCATCATCATTTATAATTACTCCGCCGTACATATCGTACCATTCAGCAATATTACTCTTTAATTCTTCAATATCTTTTTCGCTTCCTGTGTATGTATCTGGAATTAACTGAGTTGCAGAAATTGTTCCGTCTCGGTCGCAAACATAATCAATATGAGTCAAAGAATCAATATCATCAACTTCAGGAATTTCTAAAACGCGATCTGTAATTTTACGAACGATTTCAATATTTTCTGGAGTGATAAACTGGCCTTTTTGAGTTTCAAGGCTGACCCCAATTACAACCATACTTCCAAATTTGTCTTCTGTGTCTTCAAGGCGCATATGAGATTCATTTGAATCTGATAACCAGTCTCGGAGCGAATTCTGAATTGAAAGCCCACGAATAAAAAATCCAAAAAATGCAGTAAGAACTAAACAAACCGCAATAATGAGTTTTGGATACTTAAAAAATTTTGATCCTTTCATTTTCTCCCTCTAGGATTGATATTTTTAATAGTTTAAATGTTTAATTAATTAAACGCTTGAACTTTTTAATAAATATAATTATATTAAATATCAATGTCAATAAATTTCAAAAAAAAGATTTTTAAAAATTGGCAAAAAACAAATATTTATCAGGGACAAAATGGATATAAAAGAATTAAATTTAATTTTAACAAAATTTAAAATCTGTGCGCCGCTTTTTATTGCACTCGGGGACAAATATCGCCAGCAATTAATAGTAGACATCATCGAAGCGGGAAAAAACGGAATCAATGTTACAAATCTTTCGGCAAAATCTAAACTTTCACGACCGGCAATTTCGCACCATTTAAAAGTTTTGCGCGAAAACAAGATTATAGTGCCGCACAAAATTGGAACGCAAATTTTTTACAAAATAAATCTTTCAAATAAATTTACAGTTTTGCGGGATTTAATAAATTCTACGCTTTCAGTTATAAATAAAATAGAAGAAGCTGAAAATCAGCCTGAAGAAGAAATCCCAGAATCTGAATTAGATTAATTTTCTTTCTTTTTTGAACGACTAATTATAAACGAAATTATTGAGCCAAATAAAAATCCTAAAACGCAAAGTAAGAATTTGGCCCATTCCGGTTCAAGATTTTTAAAAATCCCATTTAACGGAAAATATAAAAATCCTGAACAAACCATGCAAAAAATTGGAATTATTAAACAAAAAACGCCTTTCATTTTAAACCTTCTAAACTAATTTGGAATCATTTCTGTAAAAAGTTCTTTAATTAAACCAGAAGATTTTGTTTCTTTTCCGAATAAAGTTGAAAGATTTTTTACATTTTCTTCAATATTTTGAATTCCAATCTGTTTTGCTTTTAAAATCGCACCTTTTGATTCAAGAATTTTTATACATTCTTCGACGGCGCTAGATTCAATTCCTTCAGTTCCTGCTTTTTTCATTAACTGTGCAATTTTTTGAGCGTCATCCGGATTTTCCTGAATATGAAGCAGAACTGGCAAACTTTTTTTACCTTCTACAATATCGTCGCCGCGTTTTTTTCCAGGATTTCCAGTTGTAAGATTTTGAACATCATCTAAAATCTGAAAACCTTGCCCCAAAAATGCAGCAATTTTTCCGCCATTTTGCGCTTCTTCTACAGTTGCACCGCCACAAGTTAGGCCCACTTGAACGGCAAGGCTCGCCAAAGTTCCAGTTTTGCACTGAACCATCTGATTATATTCTTCAACAGTCGGAATTAAAGACGGATTTCTGTGCCACAAAATATCCATCGCCTGCCCCAAATGAAGACGGCGCAATTCCTGAGTATACAAAGAGTAAAGCCGATTTTTAAATTCCGTACTAAAATCAGTATTATTTATACAAACTGTTGCTTCAAAATAAAGCCAGCTTGCCGCATTGATTGCAACATCTTCGCCAAAACTGATATGAATTGCAGGTTTTCCGCGGCGGGTGTCAGCCTTATCTTCAATATCGTCGTGAATTAAACTTGCAGTGTGAACAAATTCGATTAAAGGCGTTAGGGCATAAGTTTCTTTTTGAGAAATACCAGATTTTCCATTTTCGCGAGCCAAATCCGAACACAAAACCAACAAAAGCGGTCGCCATCTTTTTCCGCCAGAAGACATTAGAGAATAACAAGGCAAAACAAGATTTTCAAAATGCGAAAAATTTACACAATCGTTCAAGGAATTAAAAGAATCTTTTTGCCACTGCAGATTTATATTTTTTGGAAGAGCATTATTTAAATTTTCTTCAATGTTTTTTAGATATTCGTCAAAAATTTTGTTCATACCACATTATTCATTAAATTCAAAGTTTTGTAAATTTAAATTGGCGAATCTGTTTAGAAATCTTGATTATTAGTCAAAAATATGACATTCTAAAAAAATGAATTATAAAATAGGAAGAAATCTTTTAATTTTGGCGATTTTTTCAATTCTTTTTGCCGGTTGTAAAAAAAATCAGGTTCAGTCTCAGGCTAAAATCAACATTGTAACAACTACTTTTCCGTGTTATGACGCAGTTCGGGCGGTAACAAAAAATATTTCTGAAAAAACGATTTCTGTAAAACTTTTATGCAAACCAGGCGTTGAAGTTCATTCGTTTGACCCTACCCCACAGGATTTAATTTCGGTTCAGCAAAGCGATTTATTTATTTTTGTTGGCGGGGAAAGCGACGAATGGGTTGAAAAACTTCTTTCTTCTGGCGATTACAATTCTGAAAAAAAATTTTTAAAACTTTTTGATTTTGTTGAACTTTTTGACGAAGCGGAAACTTTGGAAAAAGAGCATAATCACGAAAACGAAAATTTTGAAAATCCTCACGAAAAAGACGAACATATTTGGACGAGCCCAAAAAACGAAATTGAAATTATTAAAATCGTGGAACAAAAATTATCTGAATGTGCAAAAGAAAAAAATCTTTTAGAATTATGCGAAAATTTTAAAATCAATGCGGAAAATTATATTCAGGAAATTCAAGATGTTGTTTCGTTTACAAATCAGATTTTAAAAGAAACACCGGAAAAATTTATCGTTATGGCAGACAGATTTCCGTTTTTATATTTTGCTAACTTTTATAAAATTGAATATATTGCAGCATTTTCGGGGTGCAGTTCCGCAGTTGAAGCGAGCACGGCCACAATTTCTGCCTTAATTGACACAATAAAACAAAAAAAAATTCCTGCAGTTTTTTACATTGAACTCGGAAATCACAAACTTGCGGACACAATTTCTGAAAGTTGCGGCGTAAAATCGCTTCTTTTGCAATCGTGCCAGAATGTTTCAAAATCAGACTTTGAAAATGGCGAAACTTGGGTTTCTTTGATGAAAAAAAATGCTCTAAATCTAAAAGAAGGCTTAAAACAATGGCTTTAATCGAATGTAAAAATGTTTCCGTAAATTACGGCTCATTTGAAGCGTGCAAAAATGTTTCGTTTTCAATTGAAAAAGGCGATTATTTATGCGTTGTCGGGGCAAACGGTTCTGGAAAATCAACAATCGTAAAATCGATTTTGGGGCTCGTAAAAATAAAATCCGGGAAAATCATTTTTAATAGAAAAAATACGGGGTATCTTCCGCAGCAAAGCAATATTCAACGGGATTTTCCAGCTAGCGTGAAAGAAATCGTTTTGTCCGGCTGTTTAAATGGAACTGACAAATCAGTTGCCGACGAACAAATTAAAAAACTCAACATTCAAAATATTGCGCAAAAAAATTTTTCATCTTTGAGTGGTGGACAACAGCAGCGCGTTTTACTTGCAAGGGCCTTGTGCGCGGCAAAAGATTTAATAATCCTTGACGAACCGGTTACTGGCCTTGACCCAATCGTTACGGACGAATTTTACGAAATAATCCGTAAATTAAATAAAGAAGAAAAAATCGCGGTAATTATGGTGAGCCACGACATTCACCGGGCCGTTCAGAATGCGACCCACATTTTACAGATGAATAAAGAAGTTTTATTTTTTGGAAGTTCCGAAGAATATCAGAAAACGCAATTTTACAAATCTATGTCGAATGTGGAAGTTTGCCAGACTCATCTTTGTACACATTGCGGAACAAATTGCAACGCTTCACATATCACTTCTTCAATAAATTTAGGCTGGAGAAAATAATGCTAAATCTTTTTACACAAATTTTTTCTTATCCGTTTATCGTAAGGGCATTAATCGCCGGTTCAATAATTGCATTGTGCGCTTCTCTTTTGGGCATTATTTTAGTTTTAAAAAGATTTTCCATGATTGGCGACGGATTAAGTCATGTGGGATTCGGGTCAATGGCGATTGCGTTGGCATTCAATTGGGCCCCGCTTGCAGTTTCAATTCCAGTTTGCGTTTTGTCAGCATTTTTACTTTTGCGCGTAAGTTCGTCTTCAAATATAAAAGGGGATTCTTCAATCGCATTAATTTCAAGTTCAGCATTTGCAATCGGAATTTTTGTAACTTCTTTAACAAGCGGACTGAACACAGATGTAACTTCATTTATGTTCGGAAGCATTTTGGCAATCAGCAAAACCGATGTAATAATTAGCATAATTTTAGGAATTTTTGTAGTCGGATTTTTTATTTTATTCTACAAAAAGATTTTTTTAGTCACTTTTGACGAATCTTTTGCAACAGCTAGCGGAATAAACACAAAATTTTACAATTCGCTAATCGCAGTTTTAACATCACTCACAATTGTAATCGGAATGAGATTAATGGGCGCCATGATGATTAGCAGTTTAATCGTTTTCCCAGCATTAAGTTCCATGCGGATTTTCAAAAGTTTTTTAAGCGTTGTACTAAGTTCCGCAATAATTTCGATTTTTTGCTTTGTACTAGGAATTTTCACATCATTCATTTTTTCAAGCCCAGCAGGAGCAAGCATCGTTTTAGCAAATTTAATCGTTTTTATAATCTGCGCAATAATCGGAAAATTCTGTAGATAAAAAAATTCCGAGAGTCCCCCTCCCGGAATTACAAAATGATTTTATAATAAGCAAAGTTCCTGGGCTTTGGCTTTGACTTTTTGGTATAGCGTTTCTTCGTCATTTTGATTTTCTGTGATGATTCGAACGAAAACGCTTCCGGCAACTACGCCTTCTACATAATTGCAAAGGGCCTTTGATTGTTCACCATTTGAAAGTCCGAATCCGCCAAAAACTTTACTTCCGCCACTTGAAACATTTTTCAAAAATTCCAGCGTTTCAGAATCGATTTTTGTATCAGTTCCCGTAATTCCAGTTCGAAGAGAAGCATAAATATATTCAAAACCGGCATTTGCCATTTTCTGAAGGCGCTCTTTTTTCATACTCGGGGAAGCAACCGGAATATTAATCATTCCATTTTTTTTGCAGGCAGCAGTAAGTCCTTCGTCAAAATCAAACGGAAGATCTGGGATAATCATTCCAGAAACGCCAACTTCACTTGCTTTTTTACAGAAATTTTCGATTCCTGGAGTGTAAATTAAAGACGCATAACTCATAATGTAGATTTTTACATTCGGAAAATTTTTGTGCAATTTTTCGATAAACGCAAGTCCATCTTTTGTTTTATAATTTCGACTCAAAACTTTTGTACACGCCGATTGAATCGCTTTTCCGTCTGCACTAGGATCGCTAAAAGGAAGCTGAATTTCAAGAATATCGGCTCCACCATCAACTAAGGCCTTGGCAGCAGTGAATGCGATTTCATCTGTTGGGTAACCTGCAACTAAATGACTCATTAATTTTATTTTTTTACTCATATTTATTCCTTAATTTGAAGACATGATTTTTGCATCGTGAATATCTTTATCGTTGTTCAATCGTTCCAATTCAGCATTTAAAAATTCTTTCCATTCAGCAGGACGGAAAACTGGACTTGTAATGAAAATATCTTTATCGCCACGACCGCTCATATTTATAATGATTGATTTGTTTTTTGGAAGTTTTGGAGCCAATTTTATCGCTTCAGCACCAGCGTGGGCACTTTCCATGGCAAATAAAACTCCTTCATTTTTGGCAAAGAATTTTACAGCGTCAAGGGCTTCTTTATCCAAAGCTGAAGTAAATTCGATTCTTCCGGATTTTCCTAAAGCGGCTAACTGAGGGCCAATTCCACAATAATCAAGACCCGCAGAAATAGAACGAGTTTTTTGAGCCTGACCATCTTCGTCAAGTAAGAAACGAGATTTATAACCTTGAAGAATTCCATCGCGACTTGCGTTTCCTGTCATTCGGCTTGCATTTTCACCAACATTCGGGCCAATTCCGCCAGCTTCAACACCGATTAAACGAGGTTTTTCCTGATCAATAAACGGCGCAAAAAATCCGATTGAATTGCTTCCGCCACCAACACAAGCAATCAACGCTTCAACATCAAGATTTCGTTCTTTAATCTGTTTTTGAACTTCTTTTCCGATTACACTCTGAAATTCGCGAACCATATCCGGGAAAGGGGCAGGGCCTAAGGCACTTCCCAAAACATAATGCGTAGTCTCCGGATTTGCAGCCCAATCTCTCATCGCTTCATTTACGGCATCTTTTAGAGTTCGACTTCCACTTGTAACGGCGAAAACTTTTGCCCCATACATTTCCATTGCGGCAACATTCGGCTGCTGACGACGAACATCAACTTCGCCCATATAAATTGTACAATCGAGCCCCAATTTTGCACACGCGGCGGCAGTCGCAACTCCATGCTGACCGGCACCAGTTTCTGCAATAATACGTTTTTTGCCCATTTTTTTTGCTAAAAGGCACTGACCAATTGCGTTATTGATTTTATGCGCCCCAGTATTTGCCAAACCTTCCAATTTGATGTAGATTTGAGCACCGCCCAAAATTTTTGTGGCAGTTTCAGCAAATAAAAGCGGAGTTTCACGCCCAATATAATCACGCTGAATGATTTCTAATTCGTGTAAAAAATCTTTATCTTGCATTGCGTTTTTAAAAGCCACTTCCAAATCGTCTAAAGTGCCTCGCAAAACTTCTGCAACATATTTTCCGCCAAATTCATTAAAAAATCCATCTTTAGAGTATGCCATTTTTATTTCCTATTGTTTTAAAAAAACTTTCAATTTTTGTTAAATCTTTTATTCCGCCTGATTTTTCTAAACTAGAACTTAAATCAAGCACTTCCGGATTTAAAGCCGAACACAATTCTACAACATTTTGCTCATTTATTCCGCCTGCAATCCAAAGTTTATATTTTTTTGCAATTTCCTGTAAAAGCGATTTTTCAATCTGTTTTCCAGTGCCACCAACTTCGCTTTTAGTCTGAGCATCGAGCAAAATTCGCGGTTCGCCCAAACGATTCAATTCTTCAATTTTTGTAAAATCTTCTTTTGAAGAAATATTTATCGCACAATAATGTGGAAGATTTCTAAAATTCTGATTTTGTAAATCCTGATTTTTCAAAAATTCAACTGAACTTTCAAAAGTGTGAACCTGAATGGCGTCCAAAACATTTTCTTTAACCAAAGAAATCGCGTTTTTTGCTTCCTGGGATTTTAAATCAACAATCACACCGATTAAAAGCGGCATTTTTTGAATTTGACCTGATTTTAAACTTTCACAAAGGGCATTTTTTATTTTTAAAACTTCATCTTTTAAAATATTTCGTTTGGATTTATTAAAAAAGATAAAGCCCAAAAGATTTGCCCCGGATTTTGCTGAAAAAACCGCATCTTTTTCGTTTGTAATGCCGCAAATTTTTACCAACTGCTGATTTTCTTCCAAAAGATTTGAAATTTTATGCCAGAATTTTGCATTTTCATTTTCTTTTGAATTTTCAAATGCAGAAATAAATTTTTTTGCATTCTGCGGATTTTTTGCGACCGCTTCTCCAAGTAAAATCGCGTTAAACCCAAGTGAAGAAACAAAACTTGCACATTCCGGGGACAAAATTCCGCTTTCAAAAGTGATTCTTGCGTCAGGGGCAATTTTTTTAATTTTTGCAAACATTTTCACAGGAATCAGCATATCGATTGTAAAATCTTTTAAATCACGGCTGTTTACGCCACACAAAATATTTTTATGCGGAACATTTTGCATTACAAGGGCCAATTTTTCCAAATCTTCGGATTTTCGAACCTCAATCAAAACGCTAAGGCCCAAACTAACGGCTTTTTGCGCCATCTGCAAAATCAAATCTTTAGAAAGAATCCGCGCAATGAGCAAAATTGCATCCGCTCCCGCAAAATAAGCGATTTCAACATCTTGTACAGAAGTTAAAAAATCCTTTCGCAAAACGGCAGGGCCCGTTTTTTTAGTTTCAGATTCGTATTCATCAACGGCAGCGCAAACATTTATCAAATCTTGCAGAGAACCTTTAAAATAATTTTGTTCGGTCAAACAACTAATTGCTTTTGCACCCGCTTCAGAATAAATTTTTGCAGTTTTAAACGAATCCAAATCCGGGGCAATATCGCCTTTACTCGGAGAAGCCCTTTTTACTTCAAGAATTACGCCTTTTTCCTGCAAAAACGGATGAATTTTTCTTTTTCGTTCAGTCGGAAGATTAAATCCAAAATTGAACCCAAGATTTTTTATATCATTTTCGCGTTTTTCAACAATTTCTTTTAAAATATCTTTTTGCATTTACAACTCGCTTGAAACTTTTTGAATTTCTTCAAGTTTTGAAAGTGCCTTTCCAGAATCGATTGCGTCTTTTGCCATTTTGTAACCGTCTTTTAAATTTTTTGCTTTTCCACAAAGATACAAAATCGCTGCGGTATTAAGGCAAACGGCTTCTTTTATAGTTTTTCTTCCGCCGCCATTCAAAACCTGCATTGCAAGTTCAGCATTATCTTTTCCGCTTCCGCCATTTAATTCTTCTTCTGAACAACCGGAAATTCCAAAATTTTCAGGTTTGATTACATACTGATTTTCGTTTCCCTTTTCATCGATTTGGTAAACATCAGTTGGAACAATCGGGCTGATTTCGTCATATCCGTCGCGAGAGCACAAAACCATTACTCGTTTTGCACCCAAGGTCTTTGCAGCGTGAGCATAATCTTTTAAAAGTGAAGAACTATAAACGCCCAAAACCTCGTATTCAGCATTTGCAGGATTTAAAAGAGGGCCTAAAATGTTCATAATTGTTTTTATTCCCAAAACTTTACGAACTGGAGCGGCAAATCTCATTGCAGAATGGTAAACCGGAGCCATCAAAAACCCGAAATTCGTTTTTTTGATTAATTGGGCAGTTTTTTCCGGTTCCGCCATAATGTTGATTCCCAAATTTTCATAAAAATCTGCTGACCCTGATTTTGAAGAAACGGCTCTGTTCCCGTGTTTTGCCATTTTTTGACCACAACTTGCAGCGACCAATGCCGACATTGAAGAAATATTAAAACTTCCTTTTCCGTCGCCACCAGTTCCAACGATTTCTGCAAGGCCAGTTTTTTCGATTGGCAATGGCTTTTTCTTTTTTAAGAGGGCCTTTGCACAACCTGTCATTTCACTAACGGAAGGGCCTTTCGCAGCCATTGCAACTAAAATCGCTGCCATTACGCGCTCATCCATTGAACCGTCGGTAACATTTTCCATAAAGAATGCGGCCTGTTCTTCAGTTAAATCTTTTTTATCAATCAGCTGATTTAAGAATTCAGAAACATTCAAATTTTCGCGGCGATAATTTATAAATGCGGACAAAAGTTCTTTTCCGTGTTCGCTTGCAATACTTTCCGGATGAAACTGAATTCCTTCGATTGGAAGAGTTTTATGACGAACGCCCATAATATCGCCATCTTCTGCGCGGGCTGTAACTTCAAAATCCGGGCTCAAAGTTGATTCATCACAAACCAAACTGTGATATCGTGTAAATTTTGCAGATTTTCCAATTGTACGAAAAATTCCTTTTCCATCGAGTTTAATATTTTCTACAATTCCGTGTTTAATGAATTTTGCCTGAACGATTCGCGCGCCAAATGCTTCACAGATTGCCTGATGGCCCAAACAGATTCCCAAAATCGGAATTTTTCCGGCAAAATAGCGAATTGCGTCTTCACAAACGCCAGCCTGATAAGGAGCCCCCGGTCCCGGAGAAACGATTAAATATTCCGGATTCATTTTTGCAAGTTCTTCCACAGAATATTCGTCATTTCGCACGAGTTTAATTTCTTTATCCGTAACAGTTTCCAAAATCTGAATTACATTAAATGTAAAAGAATCGTAATTATCTATAACTAAAATCATTTTTTCGTCCTTTTGAATTTATTTTGTCAAAGTGTCAACCAAAGCACCCAATTTTTCGCAAGTTTCTGTAAATTCCCGCTCCGGATTTGAATCGTAAACAATTCCGCCACCGGCCTGAAGCGACCATACATTTTTCTGCTTTAAGGCGCATCGAATCGCAATACAGAAATCCAAATCGCCATTCGTTTGTATATAGCCTACAGCGCCGGCGTAAAATCTTCGTTTTGTTTTTTCAAGGCCACTTAAAATCTGCATTGCACTAATTTTTGGAGCACCACTTACAGTTCCAGCCGGGAATGACGCTCGCAAAACCTGAATCGGTAAAACATCGTCGCGAACCAAACCTTCCGTACTGCTTACAAGATGAATTACATGGCTGAAAAGTTCACATTCCATATACTGCGGAACAGTAACTGAACCACTTTTACAAACGCGTCCCAAATCGTTTCGGGCCAAATCTACAAGCATTAAATGTTCAGCCTGTTCTTTTGGATTTGAAAGCAATTCTTTTTGCAAAATCTGATCTTCTGCATCGTTTTTTCCGCGGTGAATTGTGCCCGCAATCGGGTGAATTGTAGCTTTTCCTCGTCGAACACGAACCAAACTTTCCGGAGAAGCACCTGTAAACTGAAAATCGCCAAAATTAATATAGAACAAATATGGAGACGGATTAACTTTTCTTAATTTTCCGTAAACTGTCAACGCTTCAGCAGAACACTCAATTTGAACTCGCCTTGAAGGAACGGCCTGAATAATATCGCCAGCAACAATATGTTTTTTAAGAATATTAACTTTTTCTACATATTCAGCTTTTGATTTTTCCAAATCAGTAATCATTTTGTATTCGAATTTTTGATTTTCTTCTTCAACATAAGAAAAATCCATATCGTTCATTCGTTTTAAAAGACGATCCAAAGCAGCATTCAAATCAATCTGATGTTCGTTGTAATTTAAGCCAAAAATATGAATTTCTTCGGTGTAATGATCAAAAATAATATAAATGTGGCCGGCAACAAACATACTTTCCGGGATTTCCAAATCATCTTTTTGTTCAAAAAAACGAATATTGTCGCAATGTTTAGAAAATTCGTAACTCAAATATCCAAGCCCAGAAGCCGGAAGAGGGATTTCTGCAAGCTGACCTTGAGGAGTCGGATTTTGAGAAGCGACATACATCAAAGCATCCAAAATATCAGGCTCTTTTTCGCGGCCCAAAGCATCTTTACTATGAACGCCATTTGTATCAAACGGAAGTTTTTGACCGTCAACTAAAAAATAAATTCCCGTTTCATCCTGAATAGTTTTAAACGCTTCTTCTGCCATAAGCATTGAATATCGTTCGCGCCCTTTTTGAAAACTCGCAGATTCCAAAATTGCAGTTGCATTAATTTTTTTTGCAAGAAGATAAGGCGTATATCTCGAATTTGAAATACATTTATAAATTGAATCAGTTCTTTTTTCCATAATTACCTCGAGCGTGTTTCTATATAAAGATACATCTTGTAATAAATATAATTCATAGTTACATTACTGTCAATAGAAACATTATTTTTTTTATACCGAGTTTTAAATTGATTTTAAAATGACGCTGCGAAAAAATGGCATTGTTCCAGATGGGTGTACCGCTTGCCCGACAAAAATGCTGAACGCATTTTTTTATGCTGTCGGTCAACGAGTACAAATCTTTCACACTGCCATTTTTTCTTCGCTCAATTTCAATTCCGTAAACTCGACATAAAATTCAATATAATATACAATAGTCCGAAATTATGAGTTACCGATGTCCAAAATGTTTTCGCCCAGAACAGTGCTGTCTTTGCAAATATACAAAAGAATTTGATCCGCAAATAAAATTCGTACTTTTAATGCACCCAAAAGAATCAAAAAAACAGCGAACCGGAACTGGCCGCCTTTGCAAAATTTCGATGAAAGATTGCGAAATAATAGAAGGAATTGATTTTTCAAAAAATGAAAGATTAAATCGCCTTTTGAACGACAAAAATTATTTTCCGGTAATCATGTACCCAGACCAAAACGCTTTAAACGCAAAAACTTTAAAAATAAAAATGCAATCTGAAAATCTGCAAGATAAAAAACTACTTGCAATTTTAATCGACGGAACATGGTTTTGCGCCCGCCAGATAATTCAAAAAAATCAGGAATTAATGAAATTGCCAAAAATGAGTTTCTGTTCGTCTTATAAATCGATTTTTACTTTTAAACGGGAACCAAGCGAAGAATGCATTTCAACGCTCGAAACCTGCTATTTTTTAATAAAAGAACTCCAGGAAAACGATTTTATTTCAAAAGAAATTAATCCCGAACCACTGATGAATGTTTTTAAACAAATGATTAAATTTCAACTTCAGGCGGAAAATGAACGAGTTTTAGGATTGCGCCCAGACATTCATCCGAATAATTTAAAACACAAAAAAATAAAACAAATCCCGGACTTTAAAATAGAAGAATACGATTAAAATTTATTCATTAAATGGAAGAGTGCCTTGAATTTTGTATTCGCCGTTTAACGCTGCAAAAAGTGCCACAAAAGTATAGCCCGACCAACTGTAGCCCAAAACGATTTCGTCGGCAAAATCCAAATCAAACGAATAAATTGGCGACATTAAACTAAAAATTACAATTCGTTTTCCGCAATCTTTTAGGGCCTGAGCAATTTGTGCACTCCGTTCGTTTGAAACGCAAATTACGATTGTGTCATAATTTTTAATCTGTTTTACAATATTTTCTTTCATCCATTGAGTTTCGTTTGGGCCCAATTCGTAATTAAACTTAAATTCGCCACTATTCGGATAGCGTTTTTTTCCTTCTGCAAAAAATCTAGGAAATGAACCGCACAAAAGAACGCGACCGGCATTTTCTTTTTTAACTGGAAAATCTGTTGTTTTGTAAAGCGTAATACTTCGCAAGGCCTGTTCCAAAAAATAAGATGAGCCTTCTTTGTCGGGAATAAATTTTGAAATCGTTTCCGGATTTGGATAAAGTGGCGCCGGATTTTCACCTTTAAAATAATCGAGCTTTGCTTTTATAACCCTGAACGCCGCATCTTTCACACGATTTTTAAAATTTTCATCAGTTTTTATAAGGTCAAGATTGTTTGTCCAAAGAGATTCGTTTAATTTTGCAGTCGTACTAGAAATTACAATATCGTTTCCTGCTTCGATTGCCATTCTAAACGCTTTTGAAAGAGAGCCCGCATAAGTTGTAGCGCCATTCATCATCATATCGTCGGTAATAATAAGGCCTTCAAATCCAAGCTGATTTCGTAAAAGATCGCTCAAAAAATATTTTGAAAGAGAAGCCGGTTTTCCATCTTTTTCAATCTGCGGAAAAGAAAGATGCCCACTCATAATCGCCGGAACTTTTTGCTTAATCAGATATTCAAAAGGAACCAATTCACGATTTTTAAAAGTTTCAAAATCAATTTCAATTCGCGGTAAAAAAATATGAGAATCGTTTGCAGTGTCCCCATGCCCCGGAAAATGTTTTGCAGTCGCAATTACACCGGCAGCCTTACTCCCGGCACTAAACGCTGCCCCCAAAATCCCCGCTTTTTTTGCATTATCACCAAAAGACCGCGTTCCAATAATTGTAGAATCGTGATCCGTGTAAAGATCGACCGTTGGCGCAAAATTCATATTGATTCCAAGGGCCTTAATTTCACGACTAATATAAAATCCGCTGTACCAAGCATCAACTGGGTAGCCGGAAGCACCAATTGCCATATTTCCAGGAGTGATTGCAGTTTCGCCTTTTACATGACGAATCCACCCCCCTTCCTGATCAGTTGCAACAAACAACGGGATTTTAAATCGTTCTCTTTGAGAAGCCCTTTGCAACGAAGAAATAGATTTTGCAACAAGTTTAATATCATCAGTATTCCAACCAAAAACTTTAACGCTACCTAAACCGCGATTAACCCACTGAAACAAAAGCGAATCCGGTTCACTTCCCGCCCAACCGAACATTAAAATCTGCGAAAAAAGTTCTTCATCTGTCATTTTTTCTACAATCGCGTGGGCCAACTCTTCATTTGGAATATCTGACCAAAAATCAAAATTTTGCGGAAGTTTTTCAGAATTTTGAGAATAAAAAATTTGCGGAATAAAAAATATCAAACCAAAAATGATTTTTTTTGCACTTTTAAAAAATTTAAGCAACTTTTGAATCCCTTAAAAAGAAAATGACATTTTTTTAATCTAACATTTTTTAAAAAAAATCTCAATGAATAAAAAATTCCAACTATTGACATTTTTTTTTATATTTTATAAAGTCGCATTATTCGCTCGGAGGGTGGATCGTTCACTAGAAACGACAGCCGGATAAGGCGCAGATTGAAATGTCTGTTCCTGTCCGGCTTTTTTTTAGCCTTTTTTGAGTTTTTGGAGAATTTTATGGATTTTTTAACCGACAAAATTAAACCACTTTATTTAAAATTTTTAGGCGCCGCATTCGGAAGTGCCTTAATTTCCTGCATTTACGGCGTTGTCGACATGGCAATGGTAGGCCAATATCAAGGACCAGACGGAACAGCGGCCCTTGCAGTTGTAGCACCAGTCTGGAATGTAATTTACAGCCTTGGACTTTTAATGGGAATCGGCGGAAGTGTAATTTTTTCTACAAAACGCGGATTAAAATCTGGAACTGAAACAAAAAAACCTTCAAATTCAGAAGAAAATATGTATTTTTCATCGGCAGTAATAGGCTCTGTGATTCTTTCAATTATTTCCTGGATTTTAATAATATTTTTTTCAAACCCGATTTTAACATTTTTTGGAGCCGACAAAAATCTCTTACCACTCGCACAAAAATATTTAAAACCTGTTGTAATAGTTTTTCCGTTATTTTTATTCAATCAGATATTGGCATCATTTTTACGAAACGACGGAAACCCGAATCTTGCAACAATAGGCGTTCTTTCAGGCGGAATTTTCAATATTTTTGGCGATTATTTTTTCGTTTTCACCTGCGATATGGGAATTTTTGGGGCGGGACTGGCAACTGCAATCGGAGCGGCAATTTCGTTCGTTGTAATGTGCGCCCACTTTTTCACTAAAAAAAATACACTCAAATTTGTACGAGTCTACGAACTTTTTCGCCGATTAAAAGAAATTTCTACAGTCGGATTTTCAACATTTTTTATTGATGTTGCGATGGGCCTTCTTACAATCCTTTTTAACCGCCAAATTATGAAATATTTAGGTTCAGATTCACTTGCAATTTACGGACCAATAATAAATATCAGCACTTTTGTTCAATGTTGTGCATACAGCGTAGGACAGGCTTCCCAACCGATTATTTCTACAAATTACGGTGCAAATCAAGGCGGACGAATCAAACAGACTTTAAAACTTTCACTGATTACAACAACGATTTTTGCACTTTTCTGGACAATTTTAAGCGAAATCTGCCCAAATCTTTATATAAGAATTTTTATGTCGCCTTCCCCACAGATTTTAGAAATCGCTCCTTCAATCATCAGAACTTATTCGCTTTCATTTTTACTTTTACCGTTCAACATTTTTTCAACATATTATTTTCAAGCAATAATGAAGCCAAAAATCGCATTTATAGTTTCAGTTTCTCGTGGCCTAATAATCAGCGGAATTTTAATAATGATTTTACCACTGATTTTTTCTCCATCTTCAATCTGGTTTTCAATGCCAATCACAGAATTTTTTGTCGCAATTTACGGCGCAATAATGATTAAAAAACTTTCTTCAAAATTAAAATAATTTTAAAAACAAAAAAGGCCCTCCCTAAAAATTAAGGAAGGCCTAGCGCTTATGAAAAATTATGCCTAATCTTGTAAGGCTTCATAACCTCTTTCACCAGTTCTAACTTTTACAACATCTTCAACTGGGTATACAAAAATCTTTCCGTCGCCAATGTGACCTGTGTACAAAGATTTTTTTGCAGTTTCAATTACTGTATCAACCGGAACTTCAGAAACGACTGTTTCAACCTTAATTTTTGGAAGAAGAGTCATATCAAGCGGAACACCACGATACTTTTCTGTCTTTCCGTGCTGAACTCCACAACCCATTACATTTGTAACAGTCATTCCAGTAACGCCGATGTCGTTTAAAGCCTGTTTCAAATCGTCAAACTTACTCTGACGAGCGATAATTACAACTTTACTGAACTTAGCATCCGGACGAGCACTTTCTTTTGTAACAGGAATTGCAGAATCCATAGAAGCACTTTCTTCTGAATAAGAACCTGTCATTACCTGTGGAACCATCATAAATCCGGCATAAGAAGAATCAATTCCGTGTTCGAATTTATCAAGACCGATTAATTCTTCTTCGCGACTTGCTCTCAATCCATGGAATTTTTTAATCAATGTGAATGTGATAACCAAACAAACTGTTGTCCATGCAAGAATACAAATCAATCCTAAAAGCTGAATGCCAAGCTGACGGAATCCGTGACCGTAGAAAAGTCCTTTTTCAACACTGAACAAACCACACGCGATTGTACCCCAAATACCGTTTGCAAGGTGAACACCAACAGCTCCAACTGGGTCATCAATATGAAGTTTTGTATCAAGGCCTTCAATTACAACTACAACCAAAATACCAGAAACAGCACCGATAATCGTTGCACCCAAAGCATCACAACTAGCACAAGGAGCGGTAATTCCTACCAAACCTGCAAGAGAAGCGTTCAATGTCATAGAAACATCTGGTTTTCCGTTTTTAATCCATGTAAAAAGCATTGTTACAATACAAGCGATTGCAGGAGAAATTGTAGTGTTGATAAATACAGCAGCCAATCCGCCGATTCCTAAAAGTTGAGTACAAGCGGCACCGTTAAATCCGTACCAACCGAACCACAAAATAAATGTTCCCAACGCACCTAAAGCCAAAGAATGGCCTGGAATTGCGTGAACTTTTGTAACTTTTCCGTTTGCATCTCTATCATATTTTCCAATACGAGGGCCTAAGAAAATCGCACCGATTAAAGCGGCTGTTCCACCAACTGAGTGAATTGCAGCAGATCCGGCGAAATCGATAAATCCTAACTGAGCAAGCCATCCCTGACTATTCCAAACCCAACCAGCTTCAATTGGATAAACAACTGCAGAAATTACAGCTGAATAAATACAATATGCACTGAATTTAGTTCTTTCTGCCATTGAACCAGAAACGATTGTTGCGGCAGTGGCACAGAATACTAAGTTGAATGTAAAACTAGACCAGTCAACATCAGCAAAGTTTGTAAAAAGCTGAAGATTTGGTTTTCCAATGAATCCAAAGAAATAGTTTTCGCTCATCATCAAGCCAAAACCTAAAAGCATAAACATTGGTGTACCGATACAGAAGTCCATCAAGTTTTTCATAATGATGTTACCTGCGTTTTTTGCCCGTGTAAATCCAGTTTCAACCATTGCGAAACCACACTGCATAAAAAATACTAACGCAGCACCAATCAGGAACCAAATTGCATAAGCTTCTTTTCCGGCAGCTTCTTGAGCAATCTTAGAAACCTGTTCTAAAGTAATAGCTGTGTCCATAAAGAACCTCCAATAAAAGTTTGAATAACAAACTAAAAATTACAAAAAAAAACGACAACAAAATCAGAAAGTGCACATTTCCGACTTCATTGCCGTTATTTGGCGGTACAAACTGCATCACCAAAGGATTAGTATGGATTTGAACTGACATCGTTGGCAATTCAAAAGATTTTAAAACAAAAAAGGCGTCGTGAAATAAATCACAACACCTTTGCTGTATGCTTATCTTATATATTTTATCAAAAAAAATGTCAATATATTCAAAAACAAATTTTTATAAAATTTTAAAAGATTTAAATTTTTCCGCCTTCAACGACTAAAGCATCTGCATCAGAAGAAGGGCCGTAAACCGGGCGCAAAGTCGCTTCATAATCATTATGGAAGAAAAATTCCCCTGCCAAAGATTCAATTTCTTTATTAATGTATTCGCGCAAAGAATCGTTTCCTTTTGTAACAGCCGGCGCAATCGTATCAATCGAACCTAAAGATGTGATTCCAACTTCAAATCCAGGATTTTCAAGGGCCCACGCCAAAACTTCAGTGTTATCCGTAGAAAGACCAACGCCTCGCCCATCGAGTAAGGCATTATACGCTTCACTATACTGATCAAATTTTAAAAGATTTACTTCAGGGTAATTCTGTGTAAAATATGTTTCTGCAGTTGTTCCTTTACTGATGATTAAAGTTTTTCCTTTCAACTGTTCTGGCGAAGTAATCAAATCTTTTTCATTAGAAACAACACCCAAAGCACATTTCATATACGGAAGAGCAAAATCAACTTTTTCTGCACGAGCAGGAGTAACCGTAAAATTTGCAAGAACAATATCAACTTTTCCAGTTTCAAGAACTTCTACACGAGCGGCAGCCTCAACTGGAACATATTCAACTTTTACGCCCAAATCTTTTGCAAGTCGGTCCGCAAAATAAACATCGTATCCCTGATATTTTCCGTATTCATCAACATAGCCGAATGGTTTTTTATCGCTGAAAACTGCAATTTTGATTGTTCCGCTATTTTTAATCTGTTCAACGCTTCTAAATTTTGGAGAAGAACAAGAAGTTAAAACCGAAAGAGCTAAAATTCCTAAAAACACTAATTTTTTCATAAAAACTCCTATGGATATTTTTTAATTAAGGAGATTTTAGTATTTTATAACCTACTATGTCAATAGGTTATTTTCAATCTTAGTTAAATTCTTCAATTTTTACAGAATCAAAAGATTTTTCCGGATTTTTTTCTTCAGATTTTTCAAATTCTTCTTTTTTTAGAGTGGAAATCATATCTTCTTGTTCTTTTTTATTTAAAACACGAACGATTTTATTTTCATTTTCATCAGAATTTAAAGTTTTTGGCTTTCCGTCTGAATCATTTTCGCCTAAAATTTGAATAATCGGATTTTTCGGGTTATTCGGATTTACATCAGTTACAACCGCAACTTTTCCATTTTTAAGATAAACATACGCCCCAATCGGATAAAGCGACAAACTGTACAAAAGGGCCTTGATAATCACGCCATTATACTGATTATTTTCATTTCGGAGCATTTCAACCATTGCGGCAAAAGTCGTTTTCGCTTCTTTATACTGTCTAGGCGCCGTAATTGCTTCAAAAGAGCAGGCAACAGAAATTATTTTTGCAAAATTCGAAATTTTTTCCCCGGAAAGTTTTCGCGGATAACCAGTGCCATTTTCTTTTTCGTGGTGCTCCAAAACTCCCAGCTGAATACTGAGCGGAAAATTAAGGGCCTTTACAATATTAAAACCAATTAGCGGGTGCGTACGGATTTGAGCCTTTTCGCCTTCAGAAAGCGGTTTATCAGTCATATAAAGCTGAGGTGGCAAACGAATCATTCCAATTTCGTGAAGAATACAGCACATTCCAAGCTCAACCAATTTTGACTGCGGAAAATGAAGTTCCATTCCGATTGTAAGGGCCAAAACCGTTGACCGCATTGAATGAACAACAATAAAATTCTTATTTCGGGCTTCTACAGAAGGGGTAACGCGCAAAACATATCGCTTATTTGAACGAATAAAATTGCACAAATCGCGAACAGTTGCAGAAAATTCATCAAGCGGAATTTTTGAATGGGTCGCATACTGAGTGTAAACAGAATTTATATATTCCATATATTCGTTGTAAACTTTTTGAACGGATTTTAATCTTGAATTTTCAGTATTTTCAGGGATTTTTAAATTTTGTTCAACTTCTTCTAAAGATTCTTTTATCGCAGAAGAAACATTTTCCACAGAATCAGTAAAATCTTCGCTGGAAACATCTTCCATTTTTGATTCAATTTTATTTTCAATTTGTGGCGCCGAACCCAAACTTATATCAGATTTACATTCAAAATCTTTGAATTTCCAATATTTTAAAGTGTCTATAATTTCTTGTGATAATTTAACGCGCGCAGGACAAACAATAAAATTATCATCGATTGTTAAATCGTCTTTAAAAATGAGATTTTCTGTTAATGAATCAAAATTTATTTTACCCATAAACTACCCTACCTTCTTTTCGGCAAATTTTCCGCCAAACTTTAAATTTAATTATCCCCCCGCTGCCAAAAAAACTGATTTTCGTTTAAAAAGAAAAAAGTTGAAAAACCTCACACGCTTTTCAACTTTCTAAAGGGCACAACCATTGCGAGGTGACTGGATGTCTAATTTTTCATCCCGCAATGCTTACATTTTAAATATCGGAAAAGCGATTTTTTTCTTTAGTACAATTTACTGATTTTTTGAAGAATTTTTAAAATATTTTGCGAAAGGAGTGAATATTTTTCAAATTTTTTTAATAAAAATTCCGTTTGCGTCTGCTGATTTTTTGTCGGAAATAAAACTTTTACAAAAGATGAGATTTTTAATTTTTGACATTCTGCGTTAAAATTCTGTTCCGCATCAAAAAATTTTTGTTCTCCGAGTGGCGAATTTTTAAAATCGTTTAAAACATTTAAAACTTTCTGGCTTTCATTTAAAATTTTTCTTAGATTTTCTGTAAAAATATTTAAATAATTGTAAAAATCTTTTTCGCTTAAATTTAAATTTTCATTTTTATACAGATTTATAAAATCTTCTTTTTGGGCTAAAATCGGTTTTTCACTCAAAAAATCTTTTATTTCTGCATTTTCAATTCCAGGAATTTTTAGGCCCTTTTTTGAAAAAGAAAAAGTTTTTACACCACAAACATTCTGAATTCTGCTTTCAAACCACCAGGCAAACATTTTCATTCGCTTGTCGGTCAAAACTTTCTGATTTTGAAAATTTTCTGCATATTCGCAATTTGCACTAAACAAAAGCGGTAAACTTTGCGTCTGCGCAGATTTTATTTTTGTCGAAGAAGTGTGAATTTTTTCTTCAAACTGGCTTCCCTTAATGTGCGTTTTTTTATCCGGAAAAGACAAATCTAAACCAGCAGTAAAAATTTCTTTAGCCCCACAGAATTCACAAAAATTCCACGCGGTAGAAGCAACCGAGCCCCCAGAAATCAGCGTTCCTTTTGAAAACGAAATTTGTTCAAAATATTGTTCAAGAAAAAAATTTGAAGTGCACGCTAAAATCTTTTTACAATCAAATCTAAAAACACAAGGCAAAACCGACGCTTCTGTAATTAAAATTGAAGATTTTGAAGAAAGGCCCGCAATGTGCATATACGCCCAATATTGCGGATCAGTTAAAATTATAAAATCTGGCTCAACATTCACCGTAAGGCACGCTTTTAACGCTGTATCAACTGCAACTAAAACCGCACGATTTTTAATTTCCGCCAAAAAAGGCAAAATCTCTTCGAGCGTAGGACCTGCCGCAATCACCACAAACGGAAGATTTTTTCCTTCATTTTTATAGGGCAAAATCGAATTGGCAAAAAAAACAGTTCGCAGATTTTTTATGGAATTTTTTATCCACAACGGGCCGAATTTTTCCAAAGTCGAATTATTTATTTTCTGCTGATTTTTATTTCGTTCAATTAATTCATTTAAAACCGAATAATAATCCTGTGCGTGGCTGATTTGACTTTTTACACAAAAAATTGAACTTTCTTCCATTGAAAACTGATTTATAAGCGTAATTGCCTGCTCCGGCGTACACGAAAGTGCCAAAATCAGATTTTTAATTTCAAAAACGGCGCTCCAATCCAAAAATACCATTGCCGCTAAAAAATGATTTAAATCCGGCTCCAAAACCACAAACGATTTTTGCGGAAATTTTTTTGCACATTCCACCACAAGATAGCCAAGGCCAAAACTTTCAAAAATCAGATTTTCAGAATTTTTTGCGGTCAAAGCAAGATTTTCAGCTTCTTTTTGAGGATTATAAAAAGAATGCAGTTTTTGATTAAACGATTTTTCACTTGCCGTAACCAAATTATTTTTTGAAAAAGAAATTCCCCAGAACGAAACGGAATTTTTTTCAAAATCAGTACAAAAATTTTCAATTTCTTTAAAAAAAATTTCAAAAAGAGACGGAAAACGATTTTTAAAAAGAGAAATATTTTTATTCCAAATTGAGTTCAATCGTCATATTCTCCGTAATTGGAGTTCCCGGTGGCGGATTTTGACTTTTTACCCAGCCATAACCGTTTATGTTCACCTGCAAATTTTTATTTTCCAAAAGTGAACTCAATTCCCGTTTTGTAAGGCCCGTAAAATCTGGCAAAGTTTTTCCTAATTTTACCGGAGTTGGGGCTTTAATCTGAATTTTTCCATTATGTTCAAAACTTGCAGCTTCATCCCGGCTTAATCCCAAATGATCGATTATTTCTTCTGCGCAATCTTTTATTAGCGGGGCAACGATTCTTCCGGCTAAATATTCGCCTTTTGCCTTTTGAATTACAATGTAAAGAATAATTTGCGGATCTTCAATCGGAAAAATCGCCATACAGTTCGAAAGAAAATCCGTATTACTGTAACCGCCTTTTTTTGAATCAGCCATTTGCGCCGTTCCAGTTTTTACACCGATTGTAATATCCTTTATGTTCGCGCGAGAACCAGTTCCCGCAGTTGCAGTCGTTTCCATACAGCTTAAAAGATATTCCGCCGTAGATTTTTTAAAAATTCTATCTTTTGGTTCTGCTTTGTGTTCGTATTCGATTGTGCCATCTTTATTTGTAATTCGTTTTATCACGGAAAGTTTTAACGGAATTCCCTTATTTGAAAGAGCCGTTGCCGCCTGCACCATCTGAAGAGCCGTAACACTGATTTCCTGACCCATTGCGATTGTTGCTTTTGACCTTCCGCTCCATCTTGAACCGCCAGCTTCTTTTAAAAATCCTGAAGCCTCCCCCGGAAGCTGAATTCCAATTTTTTGACCAAAACCTAAATTCCGTAAATCCTGAATAAACTGTTCATCCCCAATTTTTTCACTGATTTGAGCAATTACATCGTTACAAGAATATTTTAAAGCCTCGCGGGCAGTCAATTTTCCGTGTCGTTCAAGACATTTAATTCTGATTGTTTCGCCTTTAGTTTTTTTTGTATAAACGCCGTCGCAGAAAAAAGTTTCATCCGAACGAAGATAACCGTGATCATAAATTGCGGCAACTGTAAAAATCTTAAAAACGGAACCAGGTTCAAAGGCATCTAACGCCGGGCGGTCAACAGTTTCGCTCACTTCAGCAGAAGTATAATTATTCAAATCCGTTGAAGGTAAACTGATATACGAAAGAAGCTCACCATTTTTTGCATCAGCAGCCAAAAGCATCAAACTTTCGCAATCAGTATCTTTTTTAGCCTGGTGTGCCAATTTTTCAAGTTTATACTGAAGATTTGCATCAATTGTAAGATAAACATTTTTCCCCTGAACAAAATCCCCATCGGAAACCGGCTGAAGTTCATTTTGCATCGTGTATTCCGTTCCCGAAAGCCCAATTCCGTCACTTCCCATATAACCGATTAACTGACTTGCAAGCGATTTTTCAGGGTAGATTCGCCCCGGAATTTTGTCATATTTTACAAATGAAGAATACTGATTGTCGTCGGTAATTTCCTTTAAACGAGTATAATTTTCCTGCGAAAGTTTTCGCCTTAAAAGAATGTAATTCGAATCCGGCTCATCTTGAATCTTTTTTAAAATTTCCTGGGCTGAAAGTTCAAGCGGTTCGCAAATATCCTGGGCAAATTTCTGGCGTTTATCTAATTTTATATTTTTTGGTGAAATTCCGACATTGTAAAAATTTGTTTGAATGGCAAGCGGCTTTCCGTTTTTGTCAACGATGCTTCCGCGTTCAGGAATTGTTGTTTCGTTTCTATAT